>NZ_VFVC01000069.1:0-17894 GCF_006441575.1 Mesorhizobium sp. B2-4-12 | reverse complement strand
CGCTTAACCCATAGCGCTATCGCTTTACGAATACCGCCACCCGGACCTGCGGTCCGACCTCCCCACAAGGGGGAGGTAAGTGGCGGCGGCACCGCCTCGACTAAAGCCGTCAAGAGTGTCGCCCGAATGATGCCTTGGCTCCCACCTCCCCCTTGTGGGGAGGTCGGACCGCAGGTCCGGGTGGCGGTCCTCGTAGAGCGCCAGCTCACCAGGAGATCACCATGAAGAATGTCGGACAAGGTGCGGCGCTCGGCCTGCCCTGTTCGACAGCGGTGAAGGCCAACGGCTTCGTGTTAATCTTGGCGACGCCGCCGGTGGACATGGTGACCGGCGAGATGGTGCGCGGCGTCAATTCCGGCTTCTACAACGCGATCAGCCGGTCTATGCCCGGTATTTCAGCGTGAACCCGCCGGCAAGGAGTTTCGTGCCGGTGGCGTCTTGGCCGATGGAGTTTGATATCGAGATTGAATGTGTGGCGAGGGTGAGCATCGACAGGCTATGAGCCCCGCCGTGTGGCGGCTAAAGTTCACTCGCCAGAAGGTGTAGGTAACGTCAACCGATCAAAGAAAGCTTTGTGCCTACGCCTTGCGTCACGCCCGATCTTTTCAAATGGGACGAACTCTATGTATGCATTGAGAGGCACGTTGAATATGAAGTACCCTTCAACACCTCCGAACATTGGTCTAAATTGATATTCTTCGATTATAGTTTGTGTTGCTTTATCGCTTATATCACATATTATATACGCATAGAATCTAGTGGAATTATTGGCCTTTATCTTTTTCCCGTTATCCGCCCATTTCCCTTCCCGAATCTCGCGGATATACCTCGTCACCTGTGTGTATGGATGCTCATCTCTAGAGAGCAGTGGGCCGGGTCTCTTGAACTCGACAATGACAACCTCTCGCAGGTCGCTAGGTTCTTGGTCAGCAGAAAAGGCGAAGCCGAAGTAGCATGCGATATCCGGTTCATTCCCATTGCTAACTTCAAAGAGCGCAGGGTGCTTGGAGATGTCACGATCTGAGTCTATGAAATTGGCAAAAGTCAGCCTTTCGTCCACCAACCAAAGATTGTTATCGTTGAAGTCGCGATTGCCGCCTACGGAAGTATGGCGTGGAAAAATCAAGCTATGTACCGCTGCTTCTTTTTGGAAACGATCTGCAGACTTTGAAATGACCTGTTCATAGAGTTCAAGAATTTTCCGCCTAAAGAGTAGATATCCAATTAGCGATGATTGGTGAGCTTGTATTGAGCTCAGGTAGACAGCGTCAAATTCCTCTACGACTTTTTGCGGGTTGACGTCACCAGCTTGCTCGAATTTCTTTAAAGTTTGCTCCAATCTAGCGCGACCGTCTTTAAGTCGTCGGGCATGGGCTACGGCTAGGTGGTCCGAAATCTGATTGGCCGTGGACCCGAGAGGAATGTTTTCTGTCTCGTCGTTATTGCCAACAATTAAATACCTATATTCAGGATACTGGCGGGAAATTACCTGCTCAACCTCTGAGGCACGGATTTCTCTCGCCTCTTCAATGAATGGCCGAAGGTGGTTTGCGACCAAATGATCAACCCTTTGATCCAAATCTCTGCCACTTAATGGCTCAATCAGGCTTGGCTCTTCTGGTAGGTCGATCGATGTTCTTTGTCCTGTTACTCTTTTGTTTAAATACTCACCAGTAACATAGCAGTGATAATAAAAATCACCAATGTCATCTTTTAGGCGTTGGTTTGGAATTGCTTCTATTTTTCTCGTTCGCACCGCCCGCCCATCTGCGCATATCGAAATCGCATGGGACCGCTCGTACGGAGATCTGATCCTGACATGATGCGCCATGAGGCCAATGCCAGCTACTTCAAATGCCTCATTGTCGACGGAACTGTAGTCAGAGATATTAATTTCTAATCGTTCCAGACCATCGCTTAGGACGATTTTAGGCGGTCCAATTGATATCAGCACAGGCATGAAGTGCCGACAAATCTCTCTTGCCAAAATATCTAATCGACGGGGCATCCGATCTCGAAATTTTGGCAGAGAATTTCGGAGATGGAGATCGGTCCCGGTTGTAAGGGTCGATGCATTCAACGATGCTTCATCATGGACGCCAACAGGCAGCGAGAACTTAAAAAACCTCTTAGAAAATTTGTGCTCTGATTTGTATTGAGTTTCAACCGATACGCTTTCAAATGCTTTCAGCCAAGCGAGGCGACCGACGCCCTTGCCGCCGAGACCGATCCTTTCCTTGTACGAAGACGCGATCTCCTTAAAAGCGTCCATATGAGCGTCCGTAAAACCAACACCATTGTCTCTAACCCGGAATGAAACGATAGGTGCGAGCTCTTCGAAATCCTCGCCGGCGAGTGTTGCTTGTTGCGTATCGCGCTCAATCTCGATTTCGATATTTGGGTTGTCAATTTCCGCTTCTTTGAGTGCATGAATCGAATTCGAAATCGCCTCAAACAGAGGAAACAAGGCGCCGCCAATTGGCGAGAGGGGCCAATGTTCGACTAACCTCTGAAAGTTCGTTTCCATCTATCTTCAAGCGCCAGAGACGGACCAAATTTAATATTTGAGTTTGACGCAGTTAAATCAAGCTCGTTAGTTTTGTCCAGACTACGCAGGCCGTCTGTTAAGCAAAATACTCCTGCAGCGGCCGCACTTCCAAGCTCCCCGCCTTCAACGCCGCAATCGCCTCCGCCACTGCGGCCGCCCCAGACAGCGTCGTGTAATACGGCACCTTCTGCATCAGCGTGGCACGCCGCAGCGACTTCGAGTCCGACACCGCCTTCTGGCCGTCCGTGGTGTTGAAGACGATCTGGACCTGGCGGTTGCGGATGGCGTCTTCGATGTGGGGGCGGCCTTCCAGCACCTTGTTGATCTTTTCGGCGACGACACCGTTTTCGGCGAGGAAGCGCTGCGTGCCTGATGTCGCCAGCACCTTGAAGCCGAGGCCGGCGAGGCGCTTGACCGCCGGCAGGATGCCTTTCTTGTCCTCGTCGCGCACCGAGACGAACAGCGTGCCCGCGCGGGGGAGGTCGACACCGGCGCCGAGCTGGCTCTTGGCGAAGGCCAGCGCGAAGTCGCGGTCGAGGCCCATGACCTCGCCGGTCGAGCGCATTTCCGGTCCGAGCAAGATGTCGACGCCGGGGAAGCGGGCGAAGGGGAACACGGCTTCCTTGACCGCGATGTGGCCGGGATTGCGCGGGTCCGGCATGGCGCCGTAATGGGCGAAGGCGTCTTCCAGCGTCTCGCCGGCCATGATGCGCGCCGCGATCTTGGCAATCGGACGCCCGACGGTCTTGGCGACGAAGGGCACGGTCCGTGACGCCCGCGGGTTGACCTCCAGCACATAGACCGTGCCGTCCTTGATGGCGTACTGCACGTTCATCAAGCCGCCGACGTTGAGCGCGCGGGCGAGCGCGGCAGTCTGGCGCTCCAACTCGTCGACGAGGTCCGAAGGCAGCGAGTGAACGGGCAGCGAGCAGGCCGAGTCGCCCGAATGGATGCCGGCCTCTTCGATATGTTCCAGAATGCCGGAGACGAAAGTCGCCTTGCCATCGCAGAGGCAGTCGACATCGACCTCGATGGCGCCTGAGAGATAGGTGTCGAACAGCAGCGGGTTCTTGCCCAGCAGCGTGTTGATCTGGCCGGTCTTGTCGTTGGGGTATTTCTGCTTGATGTCCTCCGGCACAAGGCCGGGCACGGTGTCGAGCAGGTAGGTCTGCAGCATGCTCTCGTCATGAATGATCTGCATGGCGCGGCCGCCGAGCACGTAGGAGGGGCGCACCACCAGCGGGAAGCCAAGTTCGCCGGCGACGAGGCGGGCCTGCTCGACCGAATAGGCGATGCCGTTCTTCGGCTGGCTGAGGTTGAGCTTATGCAGCAGCTTCTGGAAGCGATCGCGGTCCTCGGCGAGATCGATCATGTCGGGCGAGGTGCCGAGGATCGGAATGCCGGCTTTCTCCAGCGCGTCGGCCAGCTTCAGCGGCGTCTGGCCGCCGAACTGGACGATGACGCCGACCAGTTCGCCCGAGGCCTTTTCGGCGCGCAGGATCTCCAGCACGTCTTCCGCCGTCAGCGGATCGAAATAAAGCCGGTCCGAGGTGTCGTAGTCGGTCGACACGGTCTCGGGGTTGCAGTTGATCATGATCGCTTCATAGCCGGCGTCGCGCAGCGCAAACGCCGCATGGCAGCAGCAATAGTCGAATTCGATGCCCTGGCCGATGCGGTTCGGGCCGCCGCCGAGGATGACCACCTTCTTGCGCGACGAGACCTGCGCCTCGTTGGCGAGGCTGCCCGCGAACGGCACTTCATAGGTCGAGTACATATAGGCGGTGGGCGAGGCGAACTCGGCCGCGCAGGTGTCGATGCGCTTATAAACCGGATGAACGTCGAGCTTTTGCCGAGTCTTCTGAATCACTTCGGCGTCGGTCTTCGTCAGCGAGGCGAGGCGGGCATCGGAGAAGCCCATCGCCTTCAGCATGCGCAGATTGACGGCGTCCTGCGGCAGGCCATGCTCGCGGATGCGGGCTTCCATGGCGACGATGCCTGATATCTGCTCGAGGAACCACGGGTCGATCTTGCACATTGCGTGCACGTCTTCCAGCGAGGTGCCCATGCGGATCGCCTGCGCCACCATGCGCAGCCGGTCGGGCGTCGGCGTGCCCAGGGCGGCGCGAATGGCGTTGCGGTCGTCGGCATGGCTGGCGACCGCGGTTCCATGGCCGAGGCCGGGGATCTCGATCTCGTCGAGGCCGGTGAGGCCGGTCTCCAGACCGCGCAAAGCCTTCTGCAAGGACTCCTGGAAGGTGCGGCCGATGGCCATGACTTCGCCGACCGACTTCATGGCGGTGGTCAGCACCGGCTCGGCGCCGGGGAATTTCTCGAAGGCGAAACGCGGGATCTTGGTCACCACGTAATCGATCGACGGTTCGAACGAGGCCGGCGTGGCGCCGCCGGTGATGTCGTTCTCCAGCTCGTCCAGCGTGTAGCCTACGGCAAGCTTGGCGGCGATCTTGGCGATGGGGAAACCGGTCGCCTTGGAGGCAAGTGCCGAGGAGCGCGAAACGCGCGGGTTCATTTCGATGACGACGAGGCGGCCATCGGCCGGGTTGACGGCGAACTGCACGTTGGAGCCACCGGTCTCCACGCCGATCTCGCGCAGCACCGCGATCGAGGCGTTGCGCATCATCTGGTATTCCTTGTCGGTCAAGGTCAGCGCCGGTGCGACGGTGATGGAGTCGCCGGTGTGCACGCCCATCGGGTCGATGTTCTCGATCGAGCAGACGATGATGCAATTGTCCGCCCGGTCGCGGACGACCTCCATCTCGTACTCCTTCCAGCCGAGCACGCTTTCCTCGATCAGCACTTCGGTGGTCGGCGAGGCGTCGAGGCCGGACTGGACGATATCGTAGAACTCGGCGCGGTTGTAGGCGATGCCGCCGCCGGTGCCGCCCATGGTGAAGGACGGGCGGATGATGGCGGGCAGGCCGACATGGTCGAGCGCCTGCGCGGCCACCGCCATGGCATGGCCGATATAGCGCTGCTTGCGGTCGCCTTCGCCGAGGTTCCAGCTTGTTTCAAGCGCGTCGAGCGCGGCGTCGAGGTTCTCCGGCTTCTCGGCCTTCAGTGCGGCGCGCTCGGCCTCATGCGTCTTGCGGTCGGCGTTCTTGACGTCGGTGGCGTTGGCCAGCATCGACTTCGGCGTTTCCAGCCCGATCTTGCTCATCGCTTCGCGGAACAGCGCGCGGTCCTCGGCCTTGTCGATGGCCGTGGCGTCGGCGCCGATCATCTCGACCTGGTAACGCTCGAGCACGCCCATGCGGCGCAGCGACAATGCGGTGTTGAGCGCGGTCTGGCCACCCATGGTCGGCAGCAGCGCGTCGGGCCGCTCCTTGGCGATGATCTTGGCGACGACCTCGGGCGTGATCGGCTCGATATAGGTGGCGTCGGCCAGTTCCGGGTCGGTCATGATGGTGGCCGGGTTGGAATTGACCAGGATGACGCGGAAGCCCTCTTCCTTGAGCGCCTTGCAGGCCTGGGTGCCGGAATAGTCGAACTCGCAGGCCTGTCCGATGACGATGGGGCCGGCCCCGATGATCAGGATCGACTTGATGTCGGTGCGTCTTGGCATGTTCGAAATTCCGTTCGGCGAGCGGCTTGCACGAAAAACCGGGACGGGAAGACCCGGCCGGTTGTGCTTGCGATTCTGGTATCAGGCTAGGAGGGCCTTATAGGGAAGAGTTTTGCGGGATGTAACCCCGAAAATGCAGGGAGCAGGGGTTAGGCAGTGGGCAATAGGCAGTAGGCAGTAGCGACTTGCCAACGGGTGGAGTTCGGCGCGCGCAGCCACGAACCGGCTATTGGCCTACTGCCTAATCCCGACTGCCTTATTCCCTCCAAAACCTATTTCCCGAACGCCACCGCGTCGGTGATCTCGAACCGTTCCGACACACCGACGCGGATCATGCTGAGACTGCCTTCGCGGGTGTAGCGGAAATCGCCTTTGGCGTCCGAGCCGGCCGGCCGGCCACCGTCGAACGAGATGACACGGGTGCCGCCGTCGGGCCAGGTCACTGTCACTTCGGCCTTGTCCGTACCCTTATGCAGGACTGTTGCCGCGCAGCGGGTCATCGGTTGGCCGACATTGCGGGCGCAGGGAATCTCGATGGAGCCGCCACTGGCGAGAGCGTCGGACTGATGCGGCAGTTCCGCGACGGTCAGCGGGTCGTGGGCGGCGGGCACGGCGGGTGCCGCGACCTCACCGGTCGACGGGGTTTCGGCAGCGGCCAATGCCAGGCCATAGGCATCCTGCATGGCGGTGTCGGCGGCCGATTTCATCGGTGTTTCAGGGGCGGCCGGATGAGCCGCGCGCCCCAACCTTGCCGCCAGGTCGGCTGGAGGCGCCAGCGGCTGGGCGGGATCGGCGGACGTCACCCTGTCCCCGTCCGTGTTCGCATCGGCAGCCGCGCCCGCGTCCTCGGTGCCGGCATCCGCCTGTTGGTCCGCGTCAGGTACGGTCGCCGGGTTGACGGGAACGAGATAGCGCGCGGGGGCCCAGCCAGTCGCGCGGGGATTGTCCGACACGATCTTGCACCATTGATGCCCGTCAATGTCGTTACAGCCGAGGTTCCTGACGCTGGCGCCAGCGGCCAGACGGGTTTCGGTCTTGCCGATCGGCGATGGCTTGGTGCGGACATTGAGCAGGTCGTCTGGCGCCAGCCCGGTGACGATGGAGATGAACGGGGCCTCTTCGGCATGAGCCGGGACAACAGTCTGCCACGCCGCCATCAGCAGCGGAGCGGCGGCAATCAGCGCATGCAAACTTTTTCGGAGCGTAACTGTGCGCCTCTTCATTTGGCCGTGCGCCGATAGTCAAATCACCATGCCACGGCGGTTCCGCCGCATGCCCGGCCGGTTTTATAAGGGACGATGTGCCGCCATGTAAGTCCGAAAATTCAAGCGAACCATGCCGCGGGGCGGACGGGGGAACCACTGCTGCTGCTTTCGAAACCGCAGCCGATCCCCTCGCCAAGTCATCCTCGACGAGGGGCAAGGTCCGGATGCTGGCGCCGGCATGTCGGTGATTGTGAGTGTCGATATGAATGTGGTGCCGAGCGGACTATAGCCAAGCCGGCCAGGGCGGCTACTGGCTCGATCTCCATTTGGCCAATTCTATTTGATAGGCACTTCGCGGATGTCTCCTACGCTGCCACGCTCTAAGAAATATGACCAGCACAAGGTATCCAAATATTATAAGAAGGCCCAGAAGGAAACCAACGTCGCTCACATAAGCGGCTACAAGAAGCACCGACGCAATCGCGGTTACAGTATAATATAGGACCGATGCCCAGACATATTTTTCCATCTGAGAACTGCTCATCGATCCCCCATCTCGAAAGTGAGATGCATAAATCATCAATGTTGAATGGAAACTGCAGCCAATCCGGTAATCGTTTCTAAGCAGGGATTTCGATGTCATGACCGCCGACAGCCGGCAGGGCAGGATCATGCACCGCCGCGGCGATGACGCTGTCGAGCAGACCGGGGAAGCGAGCATCGAGATCGGCGCGGCGCAGCGTGATCATGCGGTTGGTGCCGACCACTTCGGCGCAGGTGACCCCGGCCTCGCGCAGCTTGGCGAGGTGATAGCTCAGATTGGTCTTGGAGCCGAGGTCGAGGAAACGGCTGCAGTTCAGCGGCACGCCTTCCTTGCTGGCAAGATAGCGCACGATCGCCAGCCGTGTCGGGTCGCCGAGCACGCCGAGCACGATCGGCAGACTGATCTGGTCAATATTGGGATGGGGCAGGGTCATGCTCGAAAATTAAGCACAGTTCGGGCCGATTTCAACGCGTCTGTCCTGCCGCGGGCATGCTCACTGTTTCTCCATTCGATGACCGTGCTGACACAGGGCTGTCAGGATGGTTCTGCTATTTCTGCCTGGCTTCATTGACATCATGCCCTCGTATGGCCAATTGTTCAACAACTTTTGAACTAAGGACACATGCCATGGACAAGCGGCTTTTCTGGCTTGCGCTCGGATCGTTCACGATCTCGACCGAAGGCTTCGTCATCTCCAGCCTCCTGCCTGACATCGCCAGGGATGCCGGCATTTCCATACCGCTCGCCGGATCTCTGATCACCGCCTTCGCGCTCGCCTATGCGATCGGCACGCCTATCCTGGCGACGCTGACCGGCGAATGGGACCGGCGCCGCGTCATCCTGTGGACGTTGGTGTTCTTCGTTGTCGGCAACGTCGTCGCCGCCATGAGTTCCTCCTTCGAGGTGCTTCTGATCGCGCGCATCATCATGGCGTTGTCGTCGGGCCTGTTCGCGGCGACCGCGCAAGGCACGGCGGTGGCGCTGGTCGATGACCATCACCGGGCGCGCGCCATTGCCGTCGTCGTCGGCGGCACCACGGTCGCCGTCGCCGTCGGTGCGCCGCTCGGCGCGCTGGTCGCGGCGATCGCCGGCTGGCGGGGCACCTTCTATGCCATTGCCGGGCTTGGCGCGCTCGCCGGCGCGATCCTGTGGTACAGGCTGCCGCGCGGCATCGTCGGCATCAGGCTGCCCCTGAAGCGCCGGCTTGCCGCCGCAACGCGTCCCGGCGTGATGCCGATCCTGTTGACGACGCTGCTGGCGCTGACCGGTGCCTTCACCGTCTTTGCCTATGTCGCGCCGCTCGCCATCGAGGGCGCCGGGCTTGGCCAGATCGCGCTGCCCGGCATGCTGCTCGCCTTCGGCATCGGCGCCGTCATCGGCAACATCGCCGGCGGCCAGGCCGCCGACCGTTTCGGCGCCACGCGCACCGTCGGCTGGTCGCTGACGCTGAGCGCGGCCATGCTGGTGATGCTGTCGGTCGTTCCCTCCTTCCTGCCGCAGCACATTGCCGGGCCGGCGCTGATGGCGATGATGGTGCCGTGGGGCATTGTCGGCTGGGCGTTCCCGCCGGCGCAGGCCAGCCGCATCATCAAGCTGGCGCCCGATGCAGCGCCTATCGTTTTGTCCCTCAACGGCTCGGCGCTTTATCTGGGTGTGGCACTGGGCGCGGTGGTCGGCGGCGAGGTGCTGCGCTACGGCGCGCCGGCCGATCTCGGCCTTGTCGCCGCGGCGTTCCCGTTGATCGGATTGGGTATCGTGCTGGCCGGGCGTATGCTGGCGAGGCCAGTGGCGATGCCGGCGGAATAGAATTGACCTAACCGGTTTCGACGGCCGCTCCTTCAATCGGAAGGGGCGGTCGTCGGCGTTTCGAAATCCAGCTCGGCGATTTCATCCAGCGCGGCACGCAGCTGGGCCGCGCGCTCCTTGCCGACCATCGCCTCGAAACGCTGCTGGGCCATGCTCCATAATTTTATCGCTTCCTCGAGCTTGACCTTGCCCAGCGGCGTCAGCCGCACGCGCCTGACGCGGCGGTCGTCCCTGTCGGTGAAAATCTCGACATAGCCGTCGCGGATCAGCGGCTTCAGCGTATGGCCGAGCGCCGACAGGTCCATGATCAGCGCTTCGGCCAGGGCGCCCATCGTCGGCTCGTCGCTGACATCGATCTGAAAGAGCAAGCCAAACTGCGTGCCCTTCAGCCCGGTAGGCGCCAGCATGTCGTCGTAGAAGCGGCCGAGGCTGCGCCCGGCGCGGCGCAGCGTGGCGTTGTTGCAAAGGCTGAATCCCGGCCCGTGGCTCTCGGTCATGTGAACTCCTTGGCTGCGCAACGGATGCGCCAGCCTGTCGCAAAAATAGTTTTCGGGGTCGTCGTTGACAAGATAGCGGCATATACCTACTTCCGCGAAAGTGGCATATGCCACTAATTGCATTGAATGGCGCGGCGCGGGGACTGGATAGTCCGCAAGGCCGAGCGACAAACGAACAGGACGGAAGGAACGACAATGACTAGGAAAGACAACAAGGGCACGGCGGTCGTCACCGGTGCTTCGTCGGGCATCGGTGCGGTCTACGCGGACCGGCTGGCTGGGCAGGGATACGACCTCGTGCTGGTGGCGCGGCGCGCCGACCGGCTGGAGGAATTGGCCGAGAAGCTGCGCTATACCCACGATCGCAAGGTCAGCGTGATCAGCGCCGATCTGTCCAACGACGATGATGTGCGCCGCGTAGAGCAGGCGATATCCGCCGACGACAGCGTGACGCTGCTGGTCAACAATGCCGGCCTCGGCGGCCAGCAGGTGGTGGCGACGGCCGACGCCGACGCGGCCGAGCGCATGATCAAGGTCAATGTCGTGGCGCTCACCCGGCTGACCCGCGCGGTGCTGCCGGGGCTTTTGGCGCGCAATCGCGGCGCCATCGTCAACATCGCCTCGGTGCTTGCCTTCGACAGCTCGTTCGGCGGCATCTACAGCGGCACCAAGGCCTATGTCGTCAACTTCACCGAAGCCCTGCATCGCGAGGTCGCGGGCACCGGCGTCAAGGTCCAGGTGGTGCTGCCGGGTGCGACCCGGACCGATTTCTGGGAACTTGCCGGCAGCGATATCGACCAGTTGCCGAAGGAGATCATCATGAATGCCGACGATCTGGTCGATGCCGCCCTTGTCGGCCTGGCCAGAGGCGAAGCCGTCACCGCGCCGGCGCTTGCCGACGCGGCCAAGCTGGATACGTTCCTCGGCGCCCGGCAAGCCTTCTACGGCAGCCTGCACGCCGACAAGTCGGCCCCCCGCTACGCGGCCTGAATGAACAGGGCGAGTTCCTCCCCCCGCTTTTCAACAGAGCAATCGCATAGGAGGCTTTCGCCCTACGAGTACCACCCCTAACTTGCCGGGGCGAGCCACGGGTCTCGCCCGTCCTTCGGACCCCCACAAGGGGGAGGGAGACTCCGTTGAGGCCGATCCTGGCAAATTGAGCATGTTTTCGATCCCAGGGCGTAAGTAAAGGTGCGCGCGGCAGCATTCCCTCCCCCTTGTGGGGAGGGTCAGGGTGGGGGTTCCTCTTCGCAAGAATCCATTTGCGATTTCCTGCCGCTTTGCGGCGGCGAGGAACCCTGCGGAGCCTCGTCATTCCCTCCGGCCGATCACGAAGGAGCCATGCTCTACGCCGTCCGCCACATCGGAATGATCGAGGCCGCCAGCACGAGCGCCAGTACGATGTTGAGCACGCGCCATTGCCACTCGGTCTTGAGCAGCCGTGCCAGCACCATGCCGGCCGCGCACCAGACGGACAGCGAGATGGCGGCGGTGAGGCCGAAGGTCGAGCCGAGCAGCAGGGCGAGCTTTCCCGGCCCGTCGGCGAGCGCGGCGAAAGAGGCCGCCGCGCCCAGTCCCATCGCCCAGCCTTTGGGGTTCATCCACTGGATGCCGGCGCCGCCAAGAAAGCTGTTGGGTCTGGCCATCGCCACGTCGAGATTGGGCGGTCCCGCGCGGCCGATCTTGACCGCCAGCCAGACGAGATAGAGCGAGCCGGCGATCTTCATCGCCAGTTGCAAGGAAGGCACCGCAAGCAACAGGCCCGCGAGCCCGGCGGCGGCCGCCGCTGTCACGGTCGCGAGGCCGGCGGCACTGCCGATCATCAGCGGCACCGAACGGCGAAAGCCGAACTGCGCGCCCGACGCCGTTGACAAGGTTGTGGCGATGCCGGGCGTGGCGGTGGCCACGAAGGCGAAGAGAATGAGTGGCAGGATGGGCTGGAGCATGCGGCTTCCTTTGTCGGTGGCCGTCATGGTATGCGCGACTATCAATCAGTAAATGCAATGTTTATCATGGTTGGCATTAGGAACTATAATGCAGACATGATCCGTAATCTCGACACTGCGCTCATCCGCACCTTCGTCACCGTCGCCGACAAGGCCAGCATGACGGCGGCGGCCAATGCGCTGCATCTGACCCAGGGCGCCGTCAGCCAGCAGGTCAAGCGGCTGGAGGAGACGCTCGGATGCGGCCTGTTCGAGCGCGACCGGCGCGGCCTGCGCCTGACGCGGTCCGGTGAGCGGCTGTTCGACAAGGCAAAGCGACTGCTCAGCCTCAACGATGAAATCTGGGCCGAGATGGCGGGGAGTGCCGTCGCCGGCCGGGTGCGGCTCGGCGTCCCCTACGATCTGGTCGGCACCTTGCTGGCGCCGGTGCTGAAGGCCTATGCCGAGACCTATCCGCAGGTCGAGATCTCGCTGGTCTGCGCCTCCTCGCCGGACTTGGCGTCAGCGCTGGCTGCGGGAACCATCGACCTCGCAGTGATCGAGGAGCGCGTCGGTCCGAGCGCCGGCGAATGCCTTGTCATCGACCGGCTGGTCTGGGTCGGCGCCAAGGGCGGCGTTGCCCGCGCCAAGCGTCCGCTGCCGGTTTCGATCGTCGCCGATACCTGCGCCTTTCGCCCGGTCGTGCTGGCGGCGCTCAACGAGCACGGGCTGGAATGGCGCACCGTGTTCGAGAACCGCAACATCGACGCGACGACGGCAACCGTGCGATCGGACCTCGCCGTCACCACCTGGCTGGCTTCCACCGTGCCGGCCGATCTCGACATATTGCCGCTCGAATCCGGCCTGCCGCCACTGCCGAATTTTGCCATCAACCTGCATCTGCCGAGGCATGGCGTTGCGCCGGCAGCGCAGGAGTTCGCGCGGCATATACGTGATGGACTGGCGCGGCGGGCGCAGGCGGCTTGAGGGGGCGAACTTCGCTGTTCCAGCTTGGTGCCACCTCCGACAATCTACTTCCAGTTCTTGCGCCGCTCGAGCTCGGCGTCGGACGGCTCCTGCTGCACGAATGACCCGGTCTTGATCTCACCGCCGCGCTCGTAAGTCGCCATGATAACGCCGGTGGTCGACGCCTGCGACTTGATGAGCGTGAAGGCGGCGGGTAGCGCGTTGTCGCCGAACAGCCGCTTGCCCTTGCCCAGCAACAGCGGAAAGATCATCAGCCGGATTTCGTCGATCAGCCCGTTGGCAAGCAGCGTCTGGATGAGATTGCCCGATCCCTGGATCAGCAGGTCGGGTCCGTCTTCCTGCTTGAGTTCCTTAAGCCTTGCAACGACATCGGGCCCAAGCCACTGGGTGTTCTGCCAGGTCAACGAATCCGGCCGGTGCGTGGCCACGTATTTGGTCGCCGGGTTGAAGGCATCGCCGATTGGATCTTTCTGATACGGCCAGTACGCCGCGAAGATGTCGTAGGTCCTGCGGCCGAGCAGCAGCGCAAAGGGTCTGGAGAACAATTCTTCCATGACCGTGCCCGCCACCTCGTCAAAGTAATGGAACGTCCAGCCGCCGAACTCGAAGCCGCCCACAGGATCCTCTTCCGGACCGCCCGGCGCCTGCATGACGCCGTCGAGGCTGACGAAGGTGGCGGCGATGATCTTTCTCATTGTGCTCTCCTTTGCTCCGTCCACGCCGTCGCGGCTGGACTATGGCCCAAGGACGGCCGGCGCGTGAGCATCCCGACATGGCTTGCCAGATTTTGCGCAAGCCCGGCCATCAATCGGTCAGCTGCCGGGTCTGGCGCCGGGCTTTTTCGACGAGAACCAGACATCGCCGAAAATAGCGGTGGCGCTGCGGTCCGGCGCCTTGTCATGCGTCAGCCAGATCGAGCGGCTGCGCGCGGCCTGGTCGCGCGTCGGGATCTTGGCGGCGGGGTCCACGCTCGACGCGCCGACGCAAGGGATGAACCAGGAGCGCATGAACGGTTCGCACGCGAAGCCTTTTTCGGTGCGGGTCACCATCACGGCGAACGGGACGGTCTCGGCCGGGCGCCAGGGAAAGATCATGCGGCCGCCCTGGCGCAGAGCCTTCAGCCAGCCGGCCGGAGGTGCGACGACGCCGGCATTGACGTAGATGAT
This sequence comes from Mesorhizobium sp. B2-4-12, assembly GCF_006441575.1. Lineage (NCBI taxonomy): Bacteria > Pseudomonadati > Pseudomonadota > Alphaproteobacteria > Hyphomicrobiales > Phyllobacteriaceae > Mesorhizobium > Mesorhizobium sp. B2-4-12. The sequence goes on along the minus strand of NZ_VFVC01000069.1, from coordinate 3,636 downwards.
ATCGGATGGGGGCAGGGAGGACGTGACGGCGTCGCCATGGACGACGGCGACGTTGTCATAGGCTTCGAGATTCTTTCGCGCGCGGTCGGCCAGGTCTCTGTCGAGTTCGAAGGCCGTGACAGTGCCGCCGGGCGCAACCAGTCTGGCCAGCAGCGCTGTGTAATAGCCGGTGCCGGCGCCGATATGCGTGGCGGCCTCGCCGGGTCTCGGCGCCAGTTTCCCGATCCACATGGCGTGCAGGAACGGCTCGCCATTGTTGATGCCCTTGTCGGCGTCGAGCGCTACCAGCACGTTCTGGTAGAGGTGGACCGGATCGGCGCTCGGCGTGGTTATCTTGCCCTTGCCGGCGATGATCGTCCACGGCCCCGGACCGAGGAAGGCTTCGCGCGGAACACTGGCGAACACGTCTTCCAGCCGCGGGTCCGATGAGGCGGCGTTGGCGGCCATCAGCCGTGCATAGAACTTTCTGGCGTCTTCGACATTGGACATGACGCCCGGGAAGATAGCGCGATTTTGCGCTCTTGGGACCGGGTGGACTTCAGCCCATCCCGAATATCGTGTCGTAGAGCAGCTTGAAATTGAGCACCAGGATGATGGCCGCGACCACCCAGGCCAACGCGGCGACCGCGCGCGGAATGGCAAGACTGCCCATCTTCCTCCGGTCGGAGACGAACTGCACCAGCGGGATGACCGCGAAAGGCAACTGCATCGACAGGATCACCTGGCTGAACACCAGCAACTGGCCCGTGCCCTTCTCGCCGTAGAGCGCGGTGACGGCCACGACCGGGACGATGGCGATGCCGCGCGTCAAAAGCCGGCGCGCCCAGTTGGGGATGCGCAGGCGCAGGAAACCTTCCATGACGATCTGCCCGGCAAGTGTCGCCGTCACCGTCGAGTTCAGGCCCGAGGCAAGCAGCGCGACGGCAAACAGGATCGAGGCGATGCCGAGGCCCAGCAAGGGCGACAAGAGCTCGAAGGCCTGACCGATCTCGGCGACATCCTGGTGGCCGGTGCCGTGGAACGCTACCGCCGACACGATCAGGATGGCGGCGTTGACGAACAGCGCCAGCATCAGGGCGATGGTCGAATCCGCCGTTGCCCATTTGACGGCATCGCGTTTGCCGGCGTCGGTGCGTTCATAGGCGCGGGTCTGCACGATCGAGGAGTGCAAATAGAGATTGTGCGGCATGACGGTGGCGCCGATGATGCCGATGGCGATGTAGAGCATCGCCGGGTTGGTGACGATTTCCGAGGACGGCACGAACATCGAATGCAGGATCGTGCCGGCCGGCGGGGCGGCAACGAAAATCTGAATGGCAAAGCAGCTGAAGATGATGATCAAAAGCGCGACGACGAAGGCTTCGAGATAGCGAAAGCCCTTGTTCATCAACAGCAGCACCAGGAAGGCGTCGAGCGCGGTGAGCACGGCGCCGCCGATCAGCGGAATGCCGAACAAGAGCTGCAGCGCGATCGCCGTGCCGATCACCTCGGCCAGATCACAGGCGATGATGGCGAGTTCGCAGGCGATCCACAGCACGAAATTGACCGGGCGCGGATAATAGGCACGGCAGGCCTGGGCGAGGTCGCGGCCGGTGGCGATGCCAAGCCGGGCTGCCAGCGCCTGCAGCAGGATCGCCATCAGGTTGGACAGCATGATGATGAACAGGAGCGTGTAGCCGAACTGGGCGCCGCCGGCGAGGTCGGTCGCCCAATTGCCGGGATCCATGTAGCCGACCGAGACCATGTAGCCGGGACCCATGAAAGCGAACAGGCGGCGGAACCAGGCGCCGGAACTCGGCACCGCGATGGAGGAATTGACCTCGCGCAGGCTGGGCTGGTCGTCCTCTTCGGGCCCGGCTACCCGCCATGCGGATCGGGAGGCTGTGGCTTCGGCTTCAGACATGAAAGAGGGCTTTCCGCGAGACTTGTCGATCTCCCTTAAGCTATGTCACGGCTCAACATTATGCAATATGCTATATTTCATTGTCGGTGCTTTTTGTCCGGCATTTTGCCGGAGGTGGCGAACAGGCAATCGGACTCGATATCCGGGTCGAGCAATTGCCCTAGATTCCGATGGAAAAGCCTCTATCGCTGCAATAACGCTCGAGCGTATCGACCGAAGCCTGGGGATCGGCTAGCGCCACATAGGTGTCGGGCCGCAGGAGATAGAGCGCATCACGGGCCAGGCCTGCTGCTTCATAAGCAGGCCGCCAGTCGAAGACGTTCAGCGGAACCCGATGGCGTTCGCACCAGGACCTCACATCGCCATTGGCGACGCCGTAGATATGGACCTGCCATTGCGGGGCGGCGAGCGACGTAAAATTGTCCAATCCCCCGACCGGCGCCCATGGCAGCCGGTCGCCGCCGCGGAGCTTGCCCGCGGAGCCCTCGCTGACGGGGCTGTCGCGGTAGTTGAGGGTGATTTGCGAAACGGTCCGGAAGATGAATTCGCGAACCCGGTCTATGCCGAGGACCCTGGGTACGACAATCGGCGCGATCCGCGTGCGTACGAGGTCGGCGATGTGCCCGTCGGCAGTGACGAAGGTGAAGATGCGGTCGGTGGTGGCAACGAGGCGTCTGGCGAATGCAATGCGCTCGATCTCATAGCTGTCGAGCAGGGCATCGGGCGCCCGTGCCGCGAGCACGCAAGACAGTTTCCAGGCAAGGTTGATCGCGTCCCCGATCCCGGTGTTCATTCCTTGTCCGCCGACCGGACTGTGGATATGCGCCGCGTCACCCAGCAGGAATGCGCGGCCCTTGCGGAACTGCCCGGCGACGCGGTGGTGAACATGGTAGGTCGAGAACCAGTTCACCTTTTCGATCTTGATCTTCAGGTTTTCGATCGCCTTGCTGCTGACGTCGTCGAATGTCAGCGTGTCGGCATGATCCGCGCGTTCGTCGCGGACCGTGCCGATCAGCCGAGCGCGGCGCGTGTCCGCCAGCGGAAAGATCGCCAGGAAGTCGGCCTCGTCGAGATCGACATGCAATTCGCCATTGATCGCTTCACCGGATGCCTCGACATCGGCGACGTAAAAAAGTTCACGATAGGTGCCGCCGGAAAAACCGGCCGATATCGTCTCGCGCACCAGGGAACGTGCGCCGTCACAACCCGCCAGATAGCTGAATTCGACGGTCTCCTCGCCATGCTCGCCACGCAGGCGGGCGACAATGTGGTCGCCATGGTCGGTGAAATCATGCAATTCGGTCCGCCGCTCGACGGTGACGCCCAATTGTCCGAGCCGTTCGACCAGAAGGCGTTCGTGCTCGTCCTGCGGAAAGATCTGCAAAAAGGGATAGGGCGACAGATCCTCGCCGATCGCCGCGAACGGCACGCGCGCCTTCGCTTTACCGCGCACCCACAAATTGGCGGCGCGCACCTTGTGGCCGCGCGCGGTCACGGCATCGGCCAGATCGAGTTGACGGTAGAGTTCGAGCGTGTGCGCGGCAACGGCCAAGGCGCGCGAGGTCGTGCCGGGCTCGGCGGTCCTGTCGATGATGCGGACGCCGACACCCAGCCTGGTGAGCCAAAGCGCCAGCACCAGGCCGGTTGGGCCGGCGCCTACGATCAGAACGTCACTGCGGGTCATGGCTTTCTCCCTGGCGGCGATTGCAGTCGGGCGGTTTCAGCTCAGCAAC
>NZ_VFVC01000068.1:0-17982 GCF_006441575.1 Mesorhizobium sp. B2-4-12 | reverse complement strand
CAACCCGTCTCATCATGATGAAAAAATGTGTCCACGATGTCCCCGAACACCTGTCCACCTTGTCTCCGGCACAAACACCCTCCCCACAAGGGGGAGGGAATGCTGCCGCGCGCATTTTACTTCCGCCTCGGCATCGAAAAACATGCTCAATCTGCCATGATCGGCATCAACGGAAGTCCCCCTCCCCCCTGTGGGGAGGGGTTAGGGGTGGGGGTACTCGTAGGGCGAAAGCCTCGGCCTCCATATGCGATAGCCCTGGTCACTGTACGGGGAGAAATGCCCGGCAGGGCAATGAGCGGCGGCGCTGACCCACCAAGCAAGTTTGGTAGGCGCTGCTTCAAGCAACAATGCTCCCTCCGATGCGCAACTGTAGCTGTTGGCGCTGCCTTAGACGGGGAGAAGGCTCGCCTCAAGCTTCGCCGAACACCCGCCTGAAAATCGTGTCGACATGCTTGGTGTGGTAACCCAGGTCGAACTTCTCGCGGATTTCCGCGTCGGGTAGGGCAGCGGTCACTTCTTTGTCGGCCAGAAGTTCCTCGAGAAAATCAGCGCCTTGTTCCCACACCTTCATGGCGTTGCGCTGAACCAGCCGGTAGGAGTCCTCGCGCGACAGGCCGGCCTGCGTCAGCGCCAGCATCACGCGCTGCGAATGCACAAGGCCGCGGAACTTGTTCATGTTTTTCAGCATGTTCTCGGGGTAGACGACCAGCTTGTCGACGACGCTGGTCAGCCGCGACAGCGCGAAATCGAGCGTCACCGTGGCATCCGGGCCGATCATGCGCTCGACCGAGGAATGCGAGATGTCCCGCTCGTGCCAAAGCGCCACATCTTCCATCGCCGGCAGGGCCATGGAACGCACCATGCGGGCTAGGCCGGTGAGGTTTTCCGTCAGCACCGGATTGCGCTTGTGCGGCATGGCCGACGAGCCTTTCTGGCCGGGGGAAAAATACTCCTCCGCCTCCAGCACTTCGGTGCGCTGCAGATGCCGGACCTCGATCGCCAGCCGCTCGATCGACGAGGCGATGACGCCAAGCGTGGCGAAGAACATGGCGTGGCGGTCGCGCGGGATCACTTGCGTCGACACCGGCTCAGGCTTCAGCCCGAGCTTTGCCGCCACATGCTCCTCGACATAGGGCTCGATGTTGGCAAAGGTGCCGACCGCCCCTGAAATCGCGCAGGTTGCGATGTCCTCCCGCGCGTGCACCAGCCGCTCGCGGCAGCGCGAGAATTCGGCGTAGGCCTGCGCCAGCTTGATGCCGAAGGTTGTCGGCTCGGCATGGATGCCGTGGCTGCGGCCGATGGTGACAGTGTCCTTGTGCTCGAAGGCACGGCGCTTGAGCGCGGCAAGCAGCGCGTCGATGTCGGCGAGCAGGATGTCGCTGGCCCGGGTGAGTTGCACCGCAAGGCAGGTGTCGAGCACGTCCGAAGACGTCATGCCCTGATGAATGAAACGCGCGTCGGGTCCGACGAATTCCGCGAGATGGGTCAGGAAGGCGATAACGTCATGCTTGGTGACGCGCTCGATCTCGTCGATCTTTTCGACGTCGAATTTCGCCGCGCCGCCCTTTTCCCAGATGGTTTTCGCCGCTTCCTTCGGGATGACGCCGAGTTCGGCCAAGGCGTCGCAGGCATGGGCTTCGATTTCGAACCAGATGCGAAACCGGGTTTCGGGCGACCAGATGGCGACCATTTCCGGCCGGGAATAGCGAGGGATCATACGGATCGATTTCCAGCTTCGCGTTGCGTTGGCCGCGTCCTAACAGAGGCGGGCAAAATGCTCAATGTTGCTGCCGCCCAAAGCGGAGGCCCGCGACAAACAAGGCGGAAAACAGAGCCGGTGAGGCGAAGACGGGGTGCCTGCCATTCGGCATGGTAGGATTGCAAGGTTTCCAATCCGGCGGTCGGCTCAAAGACCGAATCAAAATCTCATCTGGCCAAAAAATGCATCCAAACGGATTGTCATTTGTTATTGTCGGCAGTCCCCAAATGGAGAACCCCCCATGACCGACACCAGCAAAATTCGTGAACATATGGAAGTCGTCGGCGCCGATGGCGTGCATTTAGGCACCGTCGACAAGGTCGACGGCCAGCGTATCAAACTGACCAAGGCTGATAGCGGCGAGGGCGCTCACAAGGGCCATCACCACTACATTCCTCTGGCCCTGGTTGCCGAAGTCGATGGCAAGAAGGTGTGGCTGTCGGCGAATTCCGATGTCGCGGTGACGTTTGAGGAAGAGAAGTCGGATCCGGTCTGATTGACGGCTTCGGCCAATCCCATCCGGGATTACGTCAACACAACGAGATAGAACGGGTTGCCGTTTGCGTGAAACGGCAACCCGTTTTAGCGACGCGATGACCAGACGGGAAACATATCATTGTCGGCTGGCGTCGCGGCAAACACGCCGCGGCTGATGGCGCGTGCCATGGTGGCGCCGGCCGCGGCATAGAGGTCGATTGCCGCATCGGCTTCGAGCCGGATGCCACTCTTGCCCGTTGCCAGCGCGAACACCAGATCACCGTCGGCTGGCGTGTGGGTCGGCCAGATGGCGCGTACGAAGCCGTCATGCGCCGACATCGCCAGGCGTTTTGCCGCGGCCTTGGTCAGAACCGCGTCTGTCGCGATGACGGCGATGGTGGTGTTGCCACCGGTTTCCTGCTGCCCGGCATGCTTGTCGCGAAACTTCAGCAAGATGCTCTTCGCATCGTCCGGCATTGGAGAGGGGTATCCCTGCCCACCGAATTCGTCGCCGATTTCAAACGGCGCCGCCCAGAAATGGCGGGTGTGGCTGACTGTGACCGATCCGGTCGGGTTGACGGCTGCGAGCGCACCGATGGTGACGCCACTGTCCAGCAGGGTCGACGCGGAACCCAAGCCGCCCTTCAGCCCCGCGGTCAGCGCGCCGGTGCCGGCGCCGGTAGTGCCGAGTTGGAAATCGGTCGCGGCGGATTGCGCCGCCTCGTAGCCGAGATCCCGGTATGGGGGATAACGGCCCCAATCCTTGTCGCCGCCATTGCGCAGATCGAACAGGATCGCGGCCGGCACGATCGGCACGCGAAAGCCGCCGACCTCGAAGCCGATGCCGCGCTCGCGCAGCATGGCCTGCACGCCGGACGCCGCGTCGAGGCCGAAGGCCGAGCCGCCCGAAAGCACCACGGCATGGACCGTCTCCACCGAATTGTGCGGTTCGAGCAGGTCCGTCTCGCGCGTGCCGGGCGCACCGCCAAGGATCTGCACACCCGCCGCCGCCGGCTCGTCGCAAAGCACAGCCGTCACGCCGGACTTCAGCCTGGCATCCGACGCGTTGCCGACGCGCAGGCCGGCAACGTCGGTGATCAGATTGCGCGGACCGGTGCGGAACATCAGTTGCTTTCCAGGGGCACGAAGCGCGTGCCATCGAAGCGGAAGACGCGGTAAAGGCTCTGGCTGAGGTCGCCCTTGGCGTCGAAGCGGATCGGGCCGATCGCGGTGGTGAAATCATGCCCGGTTAGGGCGTCGGCGAGCGGCTGTCCCGAGCTCTCGGACAAGGCTGACGCCGCCCTGGCGATCTCGACCGCTGCGTAGGCCGGCAGCGTGTAGCCGTCCGGCACGATCTTTCGGGCGAAGAAGCTTTCCAGCACTTTGGGGTCGGCGACATCGGCCCATTCGGGCGGCGCGATCATCAACGTGCCCGTTGCATAGGGAACGTCGCTCGGCGGCGTGCGCAGATTTTCACCGCCGGCAAAGACGATGCCGGCCTGAAGTTGCGCGGCATCGCGGCCCATGATCGCGATGTCATCCCCGTCACCCCCGGCAAAGACGTGGGTGGCGCCAGCCTTTTTCAGCCGGCCGACGAGGCCGATCTGGTTGTCGAGCTGTGGCCGGAACGTGTCGACAAAGACAGGTTTCAGTGCCGCCTGTTCCGCCGCCGCGCGAAATGTCTCGGCGATCTCGCGGCCATATATGGTGCCGTCATCGATGATGGCGAAAAGCTCGTTCTGCCACAGGCGCGTCAGGGAGGAGGCAACGGCATTGCGCTCATCGTCGCCGCGCGGCCCGAGGCGATAGACCGGCCAGCCGGTCTTGGCGCGGCGGTCGGTCAGACTTTCGGTGCGCACGCCGACGGTGATGACCGGAATATTGGCGTCCTTCAGGATCGGCAACGCCGCCTCGATCGCCTCTGTGCAGAGGAAGCCGACCACCACATCGACCTTGGCCGCCGCGAAGCTCCTGGCCGCGGCCGCGCCGCCATCGGCGGTGCAGGCGTCGTCCTCGGTCTTGAGTTCAATGCCGTTTGCTTCCGCCGCAAGTTCGGCGCCGGTCTCGATCTGCTTGCCGAGGATGGCCGATGGTCCCGACAGGGGCGCGGCGACGCCGATGGTGAGCGTCTCAGCGCTAGCCGTGCTGGCCACGAACAGCCAGGCCAGTGCGGCGGATATCGTTGCCCCGGATCGCATCCTTTCGAAGAGTCCCTCCAAGCCCGCGACATCACGCAGGCGCCAATCCCCGCCAAGACCTAAAGGGTGCCCGGCCTTGGTGCAACACGCGAATTCAGGGATATGGGCCAAGCACTTCGCTTGTGGCATGTCATGTCTGGCCATATATAGCGGTAGGGTTTCTGGCTGTGGAAAATTCCGGTGCTGAAGAAGAATGATATTGGACCGCAGGCCTATCGCGACGCGATGAGCCATTTTGCCGGCCACGTCCATGTGGTCACCACCGATGGGCCGGCGGGCAAGCGTGGCGCGACGGTGATTGCTGCCTGTTCGGTATCGGATACGCCGCCGACCATCCTGGTCTGCCTCAACCGAGAGAATCCCAAGAACGAGCCTTTCGTGAAGAACGGCAGATTTGCCTTGAACACGCTGGCGTCGCACCAGCAGCCGCTGTCGATTGGGTTTTCCGGCATCACCGGTCTGCCGGTCGAGGAGCGTTTCGCGCTCGGCGAATGGGACGTGATTTCCACCGGCGCGCCGACGCTGAAGGGCGCGCTCGCGGTGTTCGATTGCGAACTGATCGACACCAAGGACCTGGCGACCCATCGTGTGCTTTTTGGCAAGGTGACAGGCCTGCGCATCGGCGATAATTTGCGGCCGCTGATCTATCACGCACGCGGCTACCACGTTCTGGACAGTGGGGCTGCGGCGGCCACGGAGAAGGAATGAGCGACTTGAGACCGCGAGCCGTGCCGCGGACGATCGACGAGACGCTCGATCTCCTGACCGGCGCGGACTATGTGGCGGACCGGTCGCTGGCCACCGTGCTTTTCCTGTCGCTGCGCATGAACAGGCCACTATTCCTCGAGGGCGAGGCCGGCGTCGGCAAGACCGAGATCGCCAAGGTGTTGGCTAGGGCGCTCGGCCGCAGGCTGATCCGGCTGCAATGCTATGAGGGGCTCGATGTCTCCTCGGCCGTCTATGAGTGGAATTATGCCGCGCAGATGATCGAGATCCGCATGGAGGAGGCGGCTGGAAACGTCGATCGCTCCGCCATGGAACGCAACGTGTTCTCCGAAAAATACCTCATCCGCCGCCCGGTGCTGGACGCGTTGACCGGCAAAGCGGGGGCGGCCCCGGTTTTCCTCATCGACGAACTCGACCGCACGGACGAAGCCTTCGAGGCCTTCCTGCTCGAAATCTTGTCCGACTTCCAGGTGACGGTGCCCGAACTCGGCACCATCAAGGCGGAAGAACCGCCGATCGTCATCATCACCACCAACCGCACCCGCGAGATCCATGACGCGCTGAAGCGGCGCTGCCTCTATCACTGGGTGGATTATCCCAATGCCGAGCGCGAGCTGGAGATCGTGCGCCGCAAGGTGCCGCAGGCCAACCAGAGGCTCTCGGCGGAGGTGGTCTCCTTCATCCAGAAGCTGCGCCGGATGGAGCTGTTCAAGGTGCCGGGCGTCGCCGAGACCATCGATTGGGCCGGCGCGCTGACCGAACTCGACAAGGTGGCGCTCGATCCCGAGACCGTATCCGACACGATCGGCGTGCTGTTGAAATACCAGGACGACATTGCCCGCATCGGCGCGGGCGAGGGCCGGCGCATCCTCGACGAGGTCAAGGCCGAACTCGCGGCGGCGGAGTAGCGGCAATGAAGGCGCCGCGTCCCGACCCCAGAGAGGCGACGGCGGACGGCCGCATCGCCGATAACATCGTCTATTTCGCCCGCACCTTGCGCAAGGCAGGCATGCGGGTCGGGCCGGCCTCGGTCAAGGACGCGATCGAGGCGGTGCTCGCCGCCGGCATCGGCTCGCGCGACGATTTCTACTGGACGCTGCACGCCGTGCTGGTGTCACGGCATGAGGATCACCCGACCTTCGACGAAGCCTTCCGGCTGTTCTGGAAGTCGCGCGAACTGATCGAAAAACTGCTGGCAATGTTTTCGCCGGTAGCGCCCGACGCCAGGGAGAAGCAGAAGCCACGCGCGGCTGAGAACCGCGTCAGCCAGGCGCTGTTCGAGGGCCATCGGAAGAACCAGCCGCCGCGGGAGGTTCCCGAGATCGAGGTCGATGCCCGCTTCACTTTTTCCGGCAGCGAGGTGTTGCGGGACAAGGATTTTGCCCAGATGAACGCCGCCGAGATGGCCGACGCCAGGAAGGCGATCGCGGAGTTGAGGCTGCCTGTCGACCTGGTGCGGACCCTGCGCTTCAAGGCCGATGCGCATGGCCGCCGTATCGATCCGCGCGCCATGATGCGCTCGGCCGCGCGCACCGGCGGCGAGTTGATCCTGCCGAAATTCCGTTCGGTCCGCGAGGCCCACCCGCCGCTGGTGGTGCTGGCCGACATTTCCGGTTCGATGAGCCAGTACACGCGCATCTTCCTGCATTTCCTGCACGCGCTGACGGAAAAACGCCGGCGCGTGCACACTTTCGTCTTTGGTACCAGGCTGACCAATCTGACGCGGCAGATGCGACATCGCGACCCCGACGCGGCACTCGCCGACTGTTCGGCGGTGGTCAAGGACTGGTCGGGCGGCACGCGCATCGGCGATACACTGGCCGAATTCAACCTGATATGGTCGCGGCGTGTGCTGGGGCAGGGCGCGGTCGTGCTCCTGATCACCGACGGGCTGGAGCGCGACGATATCACCGGCCTCTCGCAGGAGATGGAGCGGCTGCACAAATCCTGCAGGCGGCTGATCTGGCTGAACCCGTTGTTGCGGTTTGACGGTTTTCAGGCGCGCGCCCGTGGCGTCAAGGCTATGCTGCCGCACGTCGACGAATTCCGCTCGGTGCACAATCTTGATGCGCTCGTCGACCTCTGCGCCTCGCTGGACAAGAAGTCGGCGCTTTCAGTCGATCCGCGGCGATGGATGGATGCTGGCGCGAGGCGTGCGGCATAGCCATATGTTTTCTCGGTTCCTTGGAAAATCAGACCCTGAGAGAAGCGATAATGAGCGACAGCATTTATCTCGATGAGGCCCGCGATCCGCTGATCATCGCGGAAGGCTGGATGAAGGACGGCAAGGATGTCGCCATCGCGACCGTGGTCGAGACCTGGGGTTCGGCGCCACGTCCGGTCGGCAGCCATCTTGTCATCGATGCGGACGGCAATTTCCACGGCTCCGTTTCGGGCGGCTGTGTCGAGGGCGCCGTGGTGACCGAGGCGATGGACGTCATCGGCTCCGGCAAGGCAAGAATGCTGGAGTTCGGCGTTGCCGATGAGACCGCCTGGCAGGTTGGCTTGTCCTGTGGCGGCCGCATCAAGGTCTATCTGGAAAGGCTAGGCTGATCCGATGGATCCCTACGCGCTGAAGACCCTCAACGCTGAACGACGCGCCCGCCGCGCGGCGATCCTCGTCACCGATCTCGGTGACGGCCGCGATCGTATCGTGCGTGAGGGCGATCAGGTTGCCGGCGAGCTCGGAACAGCAATCGCCAGGGCTTTCCGATCAGGCAATTCCGGTTCCGTCGAAGCGGAAGGACGGACCTTCTTTCTCAATGCGCATCTGCCCCAGCCGCGCCTTGTGGTGATCGGCGCCGTCCATATCAGCCAGGCGCTGGCGCCGATGGCAAGGATCGCCGGCTATCCCCTCGAGATCATCGATCCGCGCACCGCTTTCGCCACGCCGGACCGCTTTCCCGATGTCGCCCTGCATGCCGAGTGGCCGGAAGATGTATTGAAGCGCCAGCCGCTCGACGCCTACACGGCGCTTGCCGCCGTCACCCATGATCCGAAGATCGACGATTTCGCCCTGAAAGCCGCACTCGATGCCAACTGCTTCTATGTCGGGGCGCTTGGCAGCCGCAAGACGCACGCCAAGCGAGTCGAGCGCCTGCTGGCGCTTGGCGCGAGTGCCGAACAGGTCGCCCGCATCCACGCGCCGATCGGGCTCGATATCGGCGCCGCGAGCCCCGCCGAGATCGCGGTCGCCATTCTCGCGCAAACCATCTTAGCCTTCCGCTCGCGCGGCCTCGAAAGATCGATATCAGCTTTGGACAAGCAGGATGCGTAAATTCAAAACAGCAGAGCGTCCTTTGCGCGTCCAGGTGGACGCGCGGCACTCTGCGGGCGCGGTGGCGTGAAATTCGGTCCGATCCCGATTGAGGCGGCCGAAGGCGCGGTGCTGGCGCATGCCACTACCGCCGGCGAAAAGCGCTTTCGCAAGGCCCACAGGCTGAGCGCCGAAGATGTCTCCATACTCAAAGCAGCAGGGATATCGCAGGTCGTTGCGGCCGTGCTGGCTTCGGACGACCTCGGCGAGGACGCCGCGGCGCAGAGAATCGCCGAGAGCATGATTTTCAGCGGCGTCGAGGCCAGGCCCGCCGCCACCGGTCGGGTCAATCTCCACGCCAGGGCAGCGGGCATCTTCACGGTCGATGCCGCTATGATCGACGCCATCAACGCTGTCGATCCCGCCATCACCATCGCGACGCTCGCCCAGCACGCGCCGGTTGAGAAGGGCGGGATGGTCGCGACGGTGAAGATCATCCCCTTCGCGGTTGCCTCGACACTTGTCGACGCGGTGACGAGAATCTGTGCCGGCGGCGAGATCTTTGCCGTCAACGCCTACAGACCGGTGCGCGTCGGTGTCATCCAGACGGTTCTGCCGGGCATCAAGCCCGGTGTGCTCGACAAAACGTTGCGCGTCACCGAGGCACGGCTGGCGCGCTCGGGCGGCAGGTTGACGGCGGAACGGCGCACGCCGCACGAGATCGCGCCGGTGGCGGAGGCCACAAGGTCGCTGGCGCGCGACAACGACATGGTGGTGATCTTCGGCGCGTCGGCCATGAGCGATTTCGCCGATGTCGTTCCGGCGGCGATCGAGATGGCGGGGGGGACCGTCATCCGCGCCGGCATGCCGGTCGATCCCGGCAATCTGCTGGTGCTCGGCACGCTTGCCGGCAAGCGCGTCATCGGTGCGCCCGGCTGCGCCCGCAGTCCCAAGGAAAATGGCTTCGACTGGGTGCTTGACCGATTGATTGCCGGCCTCGACGTCACGGCGCGCGACATCGCCGGCATGGGGGTCGGCGGGCTGTTGATGGAGATCCCGACGCGGCCGCAGCCGCGCGAGCCGCTGCCCGCCAAGAGCAGGCTCAAGGTCGGGATCGTGCTTTTGGCGGCCGGCCGGTCGAGCCGCATGGGAGGGCCGAACAAGCTTCTGGCGCTCTTCGATGGCCAACCGCTGGTGCGCCGCACCGCCGAGCGTACGCTCGCCTCGAAGGCATCGGGCACGATCATCGTCACCGGCCACCAGCGCGAGCGCGTGCGCGCGGTCTTGTCGGGTCTCGACGTCACCTTCGCCGACAATCCCGATTTCACCGATGGCCTGTCTACCTCGCTGAAAGCCGGTATTGCCTACCTGCCTGAGGACGTCGCCGGCGCGATGATCGTGCTGGGAGACATGCCGGGTGTCGCGTCTGAGGACCTGGACCGGCTGATCGATGCCTTCCGCAAGGCTGGAGGCAACTCGGTGGTCCGCGCCTCGCACGAGGGCAAGCGCGGCAACCCGGTGCTTTTGCCGCGCTCGCTGTTCCCGGCGATCGCTCATCTCGAAGGCGATACCGGTGCCCGCCATCTGGTCGAGGCCGAAGGGCTCGATGTCATCGATGTCGAGATCGGCGAGGGCGCGTCAGTCGATGTCGACACCCGCGAGGCGTTGGAAGATGCCGGCGGCGTGCTCCAGGATTGACAACCCGGAGCTCTATTACGCATGCCTGCGATATGGCTTTTCGTTTCTCTTCCCCGCTTCCCGCTCTTCTGGTCGCAACATTTTTTCTTTGCGCTGCCGGCCATGCCAATGTGCTCGAGCTAAAACCCTTCAAGGACGATCTCTTCGCCTATCCGGCCACACTCTCGTCCGACACCAACGGCGCGTATACGGTCATCGACTACCGCGAAATGCGCGACATCAACCAGCGCGACGAGGTGCCGGAAAAACGCGTGCATCCGCAATATACCGATACCGGCGTACGCAAGGTGCAGCAGGATCTGATGCTGAAGACGGACGCCGGCGATGTCAGGCATGTCGCCGTCGGCAAGACGCAAGGTGCAGCCATCATCGTGCTTTATCTGCACGGGCAGGGCGGCAGCCGCAAGCAGGGCGTCGACGACTTCACCTTCGGCGGCAATTTCAACCGCATCAAGAACCTGATGGCCGGCAATGGCGGCCTTTATCTCTCTCCGGATTTCCCCGATTTCGGCGACAAGGGCGCCGCGCAGGTCGCGGCCCTGATCGATCACTATGCCGGACAGTCTCCGGGTGCGAAGATCTTCGTCGCGTGCGGCTCCATGGGCGGCGCGCTGTGCTGGAAGCTTGCGGGACGTAAGGACACGGGCGGCCGCATCGATGGCCTGCTGCTGCTCGGTTCGCTGTGGGACGACAGCTTTTTCGCCAGCCCCGCTTTCAAACGCCGCGTGCCGGTGTTCTTCGGCCAGGGCAGTCACGACGTGGTCTTTCCCGTCGCCAATCAGGAAGCCTTCTTCCGCTCGATCCTGGCCAAATCGAAGACCTATCCGACCCGCTTCGTCCGTTTCGAGACCGGCACGCACGGCACGCCGATCCGCATGGCCGACTGGCGGGGAACGCTCAACTGGATGCTGTCGAAGTCACCTTGACCGCCGCCCACCGACATTTCAGGGCGCGGTGTTGTAGTCGACGACGGTCTGCGGGTTCTGCTCGCCGTCATAGGACGCGTCGACATCATACTGGACCAGCGAGAAATCGCCATTGCGGAACAGATAGGTGCCCGACGAAGAGGCATCTGCGGCGCCACGCCATTTGTTGAAGGTGGTGATCGTGTGGGCATCCTTGTCATAGCTGGAATTGGTCGCCCAGCCTGTCGTCCGGAAGCCGACAATGTGCATGGATTCGACCTTGCCCTCGCTGTCGTTGTTCACGTAGCGGATATCCATCTCCGGCTCCGTGAACTGCAACTGCCGCACTCCTGATACATCGTCGCTCATGTAGTAGATGGAGTTTTCATTGTAGGCGGCGACCGAGCAGGAGAAATGGAAAAGCCGCGCTTCCCGGTCGGGGTCGCTGGCGGCCGCATCCTTGTCCCTGTACTTGATCGAGAAAGTTTCCGGCTCGCTGGCCAAAAGGTTCTTGTCGCATTGGTCGCCATACGTCGCCAGAAAAGCCTTCTTGGCCTGTTCGAGCGCGGTGTCCTTCTTGGGCGGCGGCGGTCCGTCGCCACAGCTTGGCGGCAACGCCCCTTCGAAATCGACGGTGGAAGGTTTCAGCGCGCCTTTCTCGATATGTATGGGATCGAAAGGTGGCTCCGCCTGGGCCTGGGCATTCACCTGGCGCAGCGTGTAGCAGCCGGCAAAGACCTTTTCGCCGCCGTTCTTGTCCGTGGCACGGATGGCGACGGGCACGTTATAGTATATGCTGCCGGCGGCTCCCTCGTCTGAAACCGCACCGGTCGCGACCTCGACCTTGTCGGTGCCGTCATAGCCCTTGACGAAACTGTCGAAATCCTTAGCCGGCTTGGTATCGCCGAAATAGCCCCAGGCGCGGGCGAATTCGTGCCGGCTGATGGCGCTGTAGAGCGAACGGATGACCGCCTCGGCACTCGACCTGTCGTCGATATAGGGTGTTTCGGGAGCATCGCCGGCGGCACGTGCCGTATGGCCGACGGCGGCAAGGGAGAGAAGGGCAGTCGCCGCGAGAAGGACGCGTCTCATCGGGAATCTCCGCGTTCGATAACGCAGATTCTATCATTGCGATTGCGGCGGCGTGGTGACGCGGCGCTCATGGCGCTTGAAGAATCGCGCCTTGAGGCGCTAGCTCCTCGCGACGGCGCTTAGACCGGACAGGAGATTTGACGTGACCATATCGATGTATGAGGCTTCCGTGCCGGTGTTCTCGGCCAGGCTGAAAGCACTTTCCAGTGTTCTGGCAGCTGCCGAACAGAATGCACTTGACCGCAAGATCGACCCGCAGGTGTTTCTGACGGCGCGGCTGGCGCCCGACATGTTCGCCTTGACCAGGCAGGTGCAGATCGCGACCGATCATGCCAAAGGCGCGCCCTCGCGGCTGGCCGGCCGCGAAGTGCCGAAATACGAGGACAATGAGGCAAGCTTCGCCGACCTCGAGGCGAGGATAGCCAGGACGATCGCGCATCTGGCGACGTTTTCGGCCGCCGATATCGACGGTTCCGACGAAAGGACGATCGAGTTGAAGCTCGGCGGACGCGAAACCACGATGGGCGGCATGCAGTATCTGCTGCATCTGGCCATGCCCAACTTCTATTTCCACCTCACCACCGCTTACGACATTCTGCGCCACAATGGCGTGCCGCTCGGCAAGGCGACATTCCTCGGAACGCGTTGAGGATTGAGGTCTTGAGATGTCCCGGATCGATCCGGGACATCTCACAACAGCTTAGCGAACGGACATTTCGCGGGCGATGCGCGGAAAATCGGCTGGCTTGATGCCGATATCGGCGCGGTCGGCGTTGCTCATCGAATGAAGCAGCGCAAGTGCCGCGCGGTATCTCAGATGTTCCTGTGGCCGTGGCCGGGCGAACATTTCAGTGAAGAAACCCATGATTCAGGCTCCTGATTGGTCCTCCACGAATCCCAATATAGGTGAATCGTGACAATTGTGCAGTGCAGCATTTGCATGCCTGCCATGTCCGGGATGATTTTCATGAGATTTCTTCGCGGTCCGGTGAACTTTCGCGCCGCACAATCGTAGGCTTGGACGCCGGCACGTGGCCAGTTTTTCCTCGTCACTCCTGGCGAATTTCCGGGCTGCACGAAAGTGCAGTCCGGCTTTTGTTGGGAACCGGGTGCGATCCTCCGAATGGCTAAATTCATCAAGACCGGTGGCATTTATTTTTAACGAGCCGGTTCTATGTTCTGATAACGCAACAGTCGGGCAAGGGGGAGGCTGACATCGCTACCGGCACCAAGCGTGATTTCGCTTCGTTGCTCGACGACCTCTTCGTGGCCTCGGAAAAGGGTGACGGCACAGAGGACGACGAGGCGGGCACGCGTCCGTTCATTCCCTTCGACTATCTCTCGGTTGCGGATGAACTCCATTCCGGCCGCATCAAAGTATCCGCCGCCGAATATCGTGAGGCAGGTGCTGATCTGGCGAGCGAGTTTGCCGCCTTGCTGGACCACGCCAGGCTGGCACTGGCCGGCGAGGAACCGAAACCCGAGGAAAAATTGCCGCCGATCGACCCCGAATCGATCGCAGCCGAACTGGGACTGGACCAGCCCAAGGGCGCTGCCGATTTCGGACGCATGCGCCGCAGCTTTGCTTTTACCAACCATCCCGATCGCGTCGCCCCGCATCTGCGCCAGCACGCCATGATCCGCATGCAGATCGCCAATATGCTGATCGACGACGCCAAACGCCGCGCCGTAGCCCGCGTGCGCCGCTAAACGCCTCGACTCAAAAGTAGGCCTTGCGAGACTTGGAGAGCGCCACCGCTTTCCTGTAAGGTGCGATTTCCTCCCCGCGCGGCCGCGCACGCTTTCCCTCCGGAGCAGAATTCCATGCACAAACGCCGTCTCGGTCGGACCGATCTTCTTGTTACCCAGATTTGCCTGGGATCCATGACCTGGGGCCAGCAGAACACCGAGGCCGAGGGCCACGCCCAGATGGATCTGGCCTTTTCGCGCGGCGTCAATTTCATCGATACCGCCGAACTTTACCCGATTCCGCCCAAGGCCGAGACACAGGGACGGACAGAAAAGATCATCGGCAGCTGGATGAAGGCGAGGGGTAACCGTGACAAGGTGATCCTCGCTTCCAAGGTCGTCGGCCGCACCGCCAACAACTGGTTTCGCGGCGGCCGGCCCTCGCAATTGGTGAGGGCCGATATTTTTGACGCCATCGACAAGTCGCTGGCCAAGCTCGGCACGGACTATCTCGACCTCTATCAGATCCATTGGCCGGAACGCGACATCCCGTGGGGCGCCAACCCAACACGCGTCGGCGCCGTGGCGCGTCGTGCCGACGCGGCCGGCGCGCCGGCTGGCGAGACGCCGGTCGCCGAGACACTCGCGGTGTTCGACGAACTGGTGAGGGTTGGAAAAATTCGCCATTTCGGTTTGTCGAACGAGAGTTCGTGGGGCGTGATGCGCTTCCTGGCAGAGGCCGACAAAGGGATCGGTCCGCGCGTCGCGTCGATCCAGAATGCTTACAATCTCGTCAACCGCACCTTCGAGGTCAATCTCGCCGAGGTCTGCGAGTGTGAGGACGTGTCGCTGCTCGCTTATTCGCCGCTGGCGCAGGGCTATCTGACCGGCAAATACGACCATGGCGCGCGCCCGCCGGGCTCGCGCTCGCAACTGTTCAACCGTGGCCAGCGCTATGAGACACCGAATGCGGCCGAAGCGCAGCTCGAATACAATGAGTTGGCGCGCAGTTTCGGGTTCGAGCCGGCCCTGTTTGCCAATGCCTATGTCTCGAGCCGTCCCTTCGTGACCTCCAACATCATCGGCGCGACAACCATTCCGCAGTTGGAGATGGCACTATCATCCGTCGATGTGGTGTGGACCGAAGAGATGCAGAAGGCGGTGGATGCCATTCACCAGAGGGTCGGCAATCCCTGTCCCTGATCGGGACCGGTTGCAGAATTATCGAGGCATAATAGAAGGGTGGAGATGATGGTGGATTTTTCGATCGAGGCCGTGCGTGGAAAATTTCCCGCCCTCTCACTGACTGACAAGGGTCGCCGCCGCATCTATCTCGACAATCCGGCCGGCACGCAGGTGCCGCAAACTGTCGCTGACGCCGTGTCGCACTGCCTCTTGACCACAAACGCCAATCTCGGCGGCTATTTCGAAACGACGGTCGCTGCTCAAACAGTCGTCGACGAAGCGCATGAGGCAATGGCCGATTTCCTTGATGCGGAGAGCCCGCAGGAAATCATCATCGGCGCCAACATGACGACGCTGACCTATCACATGTCGCGCACACTCGGCCGCACGTTGAACCCGGGCGACGAGATCATCCTCACCCGCATGGATCACGAGGGCAACGTGTCGCCCTGGCTGCAATTGGCCGAGGATCTCGGGCTGGTTGTGCGCTGGCTGCCGTTCGATGAAAAGAGCTGGCAGGTGGAGGAGGCGACACTGGCCGGTCTGCTGTCCGGCAGGACACGGCTCGTCGCCTTGAACTACGCCAGCAATCTCACCGGCTCGATCAACAGGGTCAAATCTCTGACCCAACTTGCAAAGCAGGCCGGCGCCCTGGTCTATGTCGATGCCGTCCAGTTCGCGCCACATGGCCTGATCGATGTGCGGGATCTCGGCTGCGATTTCCTGATCTGCTCGGCCTACAAGTTCTTCGGCCCGCATATGGGCATATTGTGGGGCCGGCGCGACGTCATCGACAGTCTGGAAGCCTACAAATGCCGCTGTTCGTCCAACGGTCTGCCGGAGCGCTTCGAACTCGGCACGCCGCAGATCGAATTGATGGCCGGTCTCACGGCGGCCGTCGATTATTTTGCCGGACTGGGTGCGGCGGCGGGTGAGGGCGGCTCGAGGAGGCAGAAGATCGCCAGGGCGTTCGAAGTGTCCATCGCCTATGAAAATTCGCTGGCGCAAAGGCTGATCGATGGCCTGTCCGACATTTCAGGCCTGACCATCCACGGCATCACCGATCCGAAACGGCTCGGTGATCGGGTGCCGACAGTCTCCTTCACCGTCGAAGGTATCGTTCCGGAAACGATCGTGCGGCAGATGAACGCCGAAAACATCTTCCTGTGGTCCGGCCACAACTACGCCTGGGAGATCGTCCACCAACTCGGCATTCCGGCCGAACAAGGCGTCGTGCGTATCGGCATCGCTCACTACAACACGGCTGATGAGATCGACGAGACGCTGGGGAGCGTGCACCGCGTGATCGCCATGCTCAGGCAGCAGCGCTCCTGATGCGAGCCTGAACTGTCACCGCGCCTTGCCGCCAAAACCGGTGAGGAAGGCGGTGAGATTGTCGCCGAGCGCGTCGCAGAGATAGCCGCCTTCCTGGACGATGACCGTCGGCAGGCCGAGACCGGCGATGGCCTCGCCCACGCGCGAGAAGCCTGGCGTCGTCACCGAAAGTCCGCCGAACGGATCGCCCTCGAAGGCGTCGAGGCCGAGCGCCACGACCAGCGCGTCGGGCGAGAAGGCGCGAATACGCTGGAACGCCACCGCAAGCCCTTCCAGAAATGCCGCGTCGGCGGATTTGCGTGGCAGCGGCAGGTTGAAATTATAGCCGAGGCCAGGCCCTTCGCCGCGCTCGTCGGCATGGCCCCAGAAGAAGGGATAGAAGCGCACCGGGTCGGCATGCAGTGAGACGGTGAGCACGTCGGGCCGCGCATAGAAGATGCCTTGCGTGCCGTTGCCATGGTGCAGGTCGACATCGAGGATGGCCACGCGCGCGGCCTGCTTGCGCAGCACCTGGGCCGCGACGGCCGAATTGTTGATGAAGCAGAAGCCGCCAGCGACGTCGGCAAAAGCGTGATGGCCGGGCGGGCGGCACAGCGCATAGGCGGCCGGTGCGCCAGCCATCACCGCCTCGGCGGCGTCGACCGCGCTCCAGGCGCTCCACACCGCGCTATGCCAGGTTTCGCCCGAGATCGGGCAAGCGGTGTCGGCCATGTGGTAGCCGGCCTGACCGACCGCCGAGGCCGGATAGGAGCCGCCGCGCGCGATCGGGTGGATGTTCGGGATCACCTCGTCAGAAGCGCCATCAATGCGCTGCCAGCGCGCGAAAATGTGCTCGAGGAAGTCGAGATATTCTGGCGTATGCACCGCCGAGACCGGACCGAGCCCATGATCGCGGGGCCGTTCGATCGTGCAGCCGGCATATTTTGCGCCGGCTAACAATCTCTCGACGCGCTCCGGCTTTTCCGGATTGGGCTGCGGCGCGCCGCTGGAAAGAAAGGCCTTGGGATCATGGCGCTTCTGCTCCTCGGCATAGAAGGCTTTCATTCCTGCTCCTCATTCTCCGGCGCGTCGGCAAAGGCAAAGAAGGCCTCGCCGATGATCTTCTGCGTCTGTTCATAGCTCGACCAGGCAATGCCCAGCCTTTCATAGAAGGCCTTGGCGCCTTCATTATCGGTGTCGACCGACAGCCTGAGATAGGCACCGCCTTCTTTCCGGCATTCCGCAGCGACGCGTCGCAGCAGGCGCTCGCCGATCTTGCGGCCGCGGAACCGGTCCTCGACGTAGAGGTCCTGCACATAAACGCCGGGCCGGCCCATCCAGGTCGAAAAGATCGGGAAATAAAGGCAGAGGCCGGCGAATTCGCCGTCGATCTCGGCGATGAGGGTGGAGAAGGCCGGCTTTTCGCCGAAGCCGTAGCGGCGGAGATCATCAGCGGTTGAGGTGATCTCCTGATGCGCGCCAATATGGGTACCGAGTTTAAGAAGGGCGGCGTGGATTGTGTCCACATCGTCGATCCGGCCGGGGCGGATGAGGATGCCGCTCACGACAGGTAGGGCGCCAAGGCACCCCCCTCTGTCCTGCCGGACATCTCCCCCTCAAGGGGGGAGATTGGCAGTGTCGCCGATGGCGCCTTTCTTGCAACATCGGGGATTGGCGAAGGCG
>NZ_VFVC01000067.1:0-18778 GCF_006441575.1 Mesorhizobium sp. B2-4-12 | reverse complement strand
CATAAACCTCCCCCACAATCCCTCGCCGAAACACCAGCACGCAGACCATGAAGATCAGCCCGGTGGCGATGGTGACCGGGAAGCCGGAGGTGGCCAGCGTGTTTTCCAGGCCGACGACGAGGCTGGCGCCGATGATCGGGCCGACCATCGTGCCGATGCCGCCGAGGAGCGTCATCAGGATCACTTCGCCCGACATCTGCCAGGTGACGTCGGTGAGCGTGGCGAACTGGAAAACGATGGCCTTGACCGCGCCGGCCAGCCCGGCCAGCGCCGCCGACATGACGAAGGCGGCGAGCTTGTAGTTGGCGACCGAATAGCCCAGCGAAATGGCGCGATTCTCGTTTTCGCGGATCGAGCGCAGGATCATGCCGAAGGGCGAATTGACGATGCGCCAGATGGCGAAGACGCCGATCAGGAACACCGCCAGCACGAAATAGTAGATGTTCAACGGAACGTTCAGGTCGAGGAAACCAAGCAGGGTGCCGCGCGGCAGGCCCTGAACGCCGTCCTCGCCCTGGGTGAAGGGCGCCTGGACGCAGAAGAAGAAGAACATCTGCGACAGGGCCAGCGTGATCATGGCGAAATAGATGCCTTGCCGGCGAATGGCGAAAAAACCCATGACGAGGCCGAGCAGGGCCGCGCCCGCCATGCCGAGCAGGATACCCGCTTCCGGCGGCCAGCCCCACACCTTGACCGCATGCGCGGTGAAGTAGGCGGCGCCGCCGAAGAAGGTGGCGTGGCCGAAGGACAGGAGCCCGGTATAGCCGAGCAGGAGGTTAAACGCGCAGGCGAACAGCGCGAAACACAGCATCTTCATCAGGAAGATCGGGTAGACGAAGAAGGGTGCCGCCAGCAGCGCCAGGATGCCGAGCCCGACCAGCGTCCATTCAAGCCATGCCGGGGTTCTGGCGGCCGTTTCGCGAAGCGTCAGGTCGGCCATGTCAGACGTCCCTTCCGCCATGTCAGGCGTCCCTTCCAAACAGGCCGGCCGGCCGCACCAGGAGCACGATGGCCATGATGATGAAGACCACCAGGTTGGAGGCTTCGGGGTAGAAGACCTTGGTCAGGCCTTCGGCGAGGCCGAGCATGTAGCCGGTGACGATCGCGCCGAGGATCGACCCCATGCCGCCGACCACGACGACAGCGAAGACGACGATGATGAGATCCGACCCCATCAGCGGGCTGACCTGATAGATCGGCGCGGCCAGAATCCCGGCTAGCCCGGCCAGGGCCGAGCCCAGGCCGTAGGTAAGCGTCAGCAGCAGCGGCACATTGACGCCGAAGGCCTGGACGAGACGCGGATTTTCGGTCGCGGCGCGCAGATAGGAGCCGAGCCTGGTCTTCTCGATCAGCGCCCAGGTTCCGAAGCAGACGATCAGCGAGGCGACCACGACCCAGCCGCGATAGTTGGGCAGGAACATGAAGCCGAGATTGGTGCCTCCCGAAAGCAGCGGCGGCACGGCGTAGGGATTTCCCGACACGCCGTAATAGTAGCGGAAGATGCCCTCGATCACGAGCGCGAGACCGAAGGTGAAGAGCAGGCCATAGAGCGGATCGGTATCGTAAAGCCGCGACAGCGCCAAGCGCTCGACCACGATGCCGAACAGGCCGACGATCAACGGCGCAAGGACGAGCGCGGGCCAATAGCCGATGCCGAGACGCGTGAGCAGCAGATAGCCGATGAAGGCGCCGAGCATATACTGGGCGCCATGGGCGAAATTGATGACGCGCAGCAGGCCGAAAATGACGGCCAGACCCAGGCTCAGCATGGCGTAGAACGAGCCGTTGATCAGTCCGACCAGCAACTGGCCGAGGAATGCCTGGACGGGGATGCCGAAGATCATCGTCATGGCGCTATCATACACCCAGAATTTCGTGGAGCAGCGTCATGCGGCCGGCCAGTTCGCCGACCGGAAATCCGGCCACGACCTTTCCGTGCTCCATCAGGTAGAAGCGGTCGGCGACGCGGCTGGCGAAGCGGAAATTCTGCTCGACCAGCAGGATCGTCATGCCCCGGCTCTTCATCGTCACCAGCAGCTCGCCGATGCGCTGCACGATCACCGGAGCCAGGCCTTCGGTCGGCTCGTCGAGAAGCAGCATCTTGACGCCGGTCCGCAGCATGCGCGCTATCGCCAGCATCTGCTGTTCGCCGCCCGACAGCCTGGTGCCGGACGTGTTGCGCCGCTCCTTCAGATTGGGAAAGAGATCGAATATCTCCTCAACGCTCATGCCACCCTGGGCGACGACCGGCGGCAGCACCAGGTTCTCGTCCACCGTCAATGTCGCGAAGATGCCGCGCTCTTCCGGCACGAAGCCGATGCCTTGATGGGCGGTGCGGTGCAGCGGCAGCCGCATCAGGTCCGCGCCGTCGAAGACGACCTGGCCCGTCCGCCGGCGGATCAGCCCCATGATGGCGCGCAGGGTCGTGGTCTTGCCGACGCCGTTGCGGCCCAGCAATGTGACCGTCTCGCCGCGAAATACCTCGATATCAACGCCGTGAAGCGCGTGGCTCTCGCCATACCAGGCGTTGAGGCCGCGAACCGCGAGCAGGGGCGCGGCGCTAGTCATCGGCCGTCCCCATATAGGCGACCCGCACCCGTTCGTCGCGGCTGACTGTGGCGTAGTCGCCGGCCGCCAGCACTTCGCCGCGCTGCATGACCGTTATCCAGTCGCAGAGATCGGCCACGACAGTCAGATTGTGCTCGACCATCAGGATGGCACGCTCGCTCGCCACGGAACGAATGATGGTGGAAACCGTGGCCACGTCCTCATGCCCCATGCCGGCCATCGGCTCGTCCAGAAGCAGCACTTTCGGGTCGAGCGCCAGGGTGGTGGCGATTTCGAGCACGCGTTTCCTGCCATAGGAAAGATCGCCGGCCAGCCTGTTCCTGGCATCGTCGAGACCGACCGAGCGCAGCAATTCGACCGCGCGTGGCGTCAACCGGTCGAGCGCCGCCAGCGAGCGCCAGAACTGCACGCCGAGCCCGGCCGGCCGCTGCAGCGCGACACGCACATTGTCGAGCACGCTGAGGTGCGGGAAGATCGCCGATATCTGGAACGAGCGCACCAGCCCCATGCGCGCGACTTTCGCCGGCGGCGTGCGGGTGATGTCGTGACCGAGCAGTTCGATCCTGCCGCTGGTCGGCGCCAGGAACTTGGTGAGCAGGTTGAAAACGGTCGTCTTGCCGGCTCCGTTGGGTCCGATCAAGGCATGGATGTTGCGGTGGCGGACATCGAGGTCGACATTCCTGACGGCGACGAAGCCGGCGAAGTCGCGTCGCAGCCCGCGGGCGGACAACACCACCCGCGGCTCATCCGTGGTCAGATCGGGCGGCACCGTGGCCGCGCCGGTCACTGGGCCGCCGTCGGGCAGCCGCTTTCCTTCTCGCTCAGGAAGGCCTCATTGCCGGGAATGGTGGCGAGATATTTGTAATAGTCCCAATCCTTGGTGCTCTCGCTGGGCGACTTGACCTGGTAGAGATACATGTCGTGGACCATGTTGCCGTCGGACTGGACCTTGCCGTTGGCGGTAAAGACGTCGTTCACCGGCATCGAATGCAATTGCTTGGCGACGGCCTCGGTCTCGTCGGTGCCGGCCTTGTCGATCGCCTTCAGGTACTGCGTCACCGCCGAATAGGTCGCGGCCTGGATCATGTTCGGCATGCGGTTGGTGCGTTTGAAAAAGCGCTGTGCGAATTCGCGGCTCTTGTCGTCGCGATCCCAGTAGAAGCCCTCGGTCAGCACGACGCCTTGCGCCGCCTGCAGGCCCAGCCCATGCACCTCGGCCAGCGTGAACAGAAGGGCTGCAAGACGCTGGCCGCCCTGGACGATGCCGAATTCGGCCGCCTGCTTGATGGAATTGGAGGTGTCCAGGCCGGCATTGGCCAGCCCGATGACCTTGGCGCCGGACGATTGCGCCTGCAGCAGGAAGGATGAATAGTCGGTCGAGCCGAGGGGATAACGCACCTCGCCCAGCACCTTGCCGCCGTGGCTCTCGACGAACTTGGCGGTCTGCTCCTTCAGCGAATAGCCGAACGCATAGTCGACGGTGAGGAAGAACCAGCTGTCGCCGCCCTGCTGCACCAGCGAACCGCCGGTTCCCACCGCCTGCGAGTGGGTGTCATAGGCCCAGTGGAAACCATAGGGCGAGCACTGCTTGCCGGTCAGGTCCGTGGTCGCGGCACCGGTAACGATGTCGATCTTCTTCTTTTCCTTGGAAATCCCCTGGACGGCGAGCGCGACCGAAGAGGTCGTCAGCTCCATGATGGCGTCGACCTGTTCGGTGTCGTACCACTGCCGTGCGATATTGGAGGCGATATCCGGCTTGTTCTGGTGATCGGCGCTGATGATCTCGATCGGCGCTCCCTGGACCTTGCCGCCGAAATCCTCGACCGCCATCTTGGCCGCTTCGACCGACCATTTGCCGCCAAAATCGGCATAGACGCCGGACTGGTCGTTGAGGATGCCGATCTTGACCTTGCCATCGGAAATTTCGGCGGCCGCGGCGGGAATTGACACCGCGGCAAGAAGCGCGGCAGAAACGAAATAGCATGCCTTCATAGTCGACTTCCTCCCATTACGATGAATCCGGCCGCCCCCCAACGATCGATCATCTGCAAGCACTCTGAACATGAGGAAAATGGGGATGAACGGCAAGGGGCCGTTGCGGATTTCATTTTTCGATCGGCCGCAAGCCTTTCTCGCTTCCTCATGCGTGGAACGTCTTCGACTGGAAAACCTCGAACAGTTTGGCCACGCCCTTGTCGATCGCCTCGACGGCCATCGAGGCGTATCCAAAAATGAAGCCGGCGCGCGGGTCGCCCTTGGCCGCGAACAGCCGGGAGACCGGATAAATTCCGACATCATTTTTCCGGGCCGCCTCAGCGAAAAGCTCCTCCTCATCGGACCGCAGGCTGTTGAACCAGACCACGACGTGAAGGCCCGCCGATGTTCCGACGATTTCGATCTCGCCGCCGAATGCTTCCCGCATCGCGTTGAGGAAAGCGGTTCGCCTTTCGGCATTGCGTCTCCTCATCCTGCGCACATGGCGCTCATACGCGCCTGTCTCGATCATGGTCGCGAGAGCGTCCTGCTCGAACCCCGAACTGTGGCGGTCGGCAATTTGCTTGCACAGGATGAGGAGGTCGACCAGTGGGCCGGGAACAACCATGTATCCCAGCCGGAGTGTCGGAGACAGCGTCTTGGACACGGTGCCGACATAGACGACCTTGTCCTGACCCGACAGATACAGAGGCGGGATCGGGCTGACGTCATAGCGGTACTCGCCATCATAGTGGTCCTCGATAACGTAGGCGTTTCCCAGACTGGCCCATTCGATCAAGGTCTGGCGGCGGCCGACCGACAGAACACCTCCCAGCGGAAACTGATGGCTTGGAGTCACGTAGGCAAGCGCGATCCGGGCTGGATCGGGAAGCCGCGTGGTGTCCATCCCGTCATTGTCGCAGGCAAGCTCGACAGGTTTGGCGCCTATGGCAAGCATGACGTTTCGAGCCATCGCGTAACATGGGTCCTCGACGACGACGCTGTCTCCCGGATTGACGAGCACCCTCGCACACAGATCCAGAGCCTGCTGGGACCCGCTGACGATGATGATCCGCGCCGCCTCGCACCTTATGCCGCGCGCTCGCCAGAGATAGCCTTCCAAGGCTTGGCGGAGTCGTGGATTGCCTGCGGGATGCTCATAAGCCAGGCGTTCGCGATAGGTCAGAAAGGCTGTGTTCAAGGCTCTCCGCCAGAGGAGTTTTGGAAAATCCGCCGATGCGATATCGCCATAGCGGAAGTCGTGTTTCAGTGGCGCCAGCCCGGCACTGGTGTGCGAAGGCAACGCCATGACACGTCTTGCATAATCGGAAAGCTTAGGGGTTGCCTTCGGCTCCAGCTGGGGTCGACAGACGCGGGAGGGGCCTCCGGTGGAGGCCACGGTGGCTTTCGACCCCTGCCGGACCTGGACATAGCCTTCTGAAATCAGCTGATCGAAAGCCGCGGTTACCGTCGTCCTCGACACGCCAAGCTCCTCGGCCAGCGAGCGGCTGGACGGAAGCTTCGCTCCGGCCTTGTAGATGCCGGATTCGATCTGCTCGCGCAGGGAGAGATAGATGCGGCGGGTGACGCCCGTTCCGCGCGGTCGCTGTTCAAAGTGGCCCAATGAAACTCTCCCGAACTGGCTGCATATTTTGGACCAGTTGAGTGGAATGATGCGTTCAAATCAAGGAGCGTGAATGTACACCCCAACCGCCTTCACAGTGGCCGACGCGGCCGAGATTTACGACATGATGCGGCAATGTCGCCTGGCAAGCTTCATCACGGCGACATCCGACGGTCCCATGGCCACTCCGCTGCCGATGTTTCTTGACGAGAGCGAGGGAGAAAGAGGCGTTCTCTATGCGCATCTGGCGCGGGCGAACCCCCAGTGGCAAGCTGCCGTCATCGGTCTTGGATTGGCCGTTTTCATGGGTCCGGACGCTTATGTGACGCCCTCCTGGTATGCATCCAAGGCTGAACATGGAAAGGTCGTGCCCACCTGGAACTACACGGCTGTCCAAGCCAGCGGACCCGTCGAGTTCTTCAGCGATACCGAGCGGCTGCGCGATGTCGTAAGCCGGCTCACCGCGCTTCATGAAAGCGGCCGCCGGGCACCCTGGGCGCCGACCGACGCACCGGAAGCCTATATCAATGCCCAACTGCGCGGCATTGTCGGCATCCGCATGCCGATCGTTTCCCTGCAGGGAAAACGCAAGATGAGCCAAAATCGCCCGGAAGCCGACCGCAAGGGCGTGAAAGAGGGACTTGCCGCAAGCAGCCGGGCAACCGACCACATCGTTTCGGAGCTCATCCCGATCTCGTGAAGCTGCGCCTCCCCCTCGTCACTCATTGGCGGCTGGTCGCGGCCGCTACACCGCACGCCGGTCATCACTTTCGTTGAGGCATAGGCGGAGGCATCGAAGGCGGAGCCGGTGCTGATCGTGCGGAAAAAATGCGGCGCACGGGTTTGGCTTCTCGCCGCACGCTAGCCGGAAACAGGATGCGGGGCCCGCGCCCGTATCCGCCAGCCAGCGCGGACTCAATGCGCTTCCAACTGTCGCCGGCGCCAGGCGGCGGGCGCCTCGCCTACCCGTTCGCGAAAGAAGCGCGAGAAATAGGCCGGATCGTCGAAGCCGATCTCGTAGGCGATGTCCTCGACCGTACGCACGGTGAACAGCAGCAGCCGCTTGGCCTCCAGCAGCCGCCGCTCGCTGACGGTGCGCTTGACGCCGGCACCCAGCACCGCACGGCTGGCCTTGTCGAGGAGATGCGGTGTCGTGGCGAGGCTCACGACGTAGCGGTCGACCGACCAGTTGTCGCGGAAATGCGCATCGACAAGCCGCCGCAGGCCAAAGGCCAGTGATGCATCGGAGGACGGTGGAGCGGCAACTATCGCCGGCGCGCGGCGCGCGATATGGGAGAGCGCGACCGCGATCAGCGCCGGCAAAGTCTTGTCATTGCCGGCCTGCGCTTCGGCGTATTCGGCCGCGATCATCTCCAGCACCGCCGCCAGTCTTTGCCATGCGGCATGTTGCGGCAGACTGTCGGTAAAGACCGGCCGGTCCAGCGGCAGCAGGCTTTGAGCGGCAAGGGCGGCGAGCGCATCGTCGGCGACCGAGACGACGATGGCGTCGGTGCCAGGCCCGATCGAGAAGCCATGCACGACATTGCTCGGCACGAAGCTGACGGCTGGCGCCGAAAAGTCCCAGGAGCGGTCCTCGATGCGATAGGTGCCGGAGCCACTGGTCCAGTAGGTGATCTGACCCATCTGCGGATGCTTGTGAGCCGCGACCTGGCCAAGATGAATGCTGCCGCGGGCAGGTACCGTCTCGACATGCAGGAAACCGACGTCGAGCGGCCGCGCCGGCTCGCCATAGACGAAGAAATCGGGAATGGAATTCTGGCTCATGACGCCGGAAAAAGTCCAATCGGTTTTGCCGTTCCGTCCATAACCGATCGACGCCCAAGGCGCTAGGGTTGCAATATCGAGTGGAGGAGCATCATGCGGTCAGAAGATTTTCGTGCGGACAGGGCGCGCCCGTTTACCGGGGCGGAATATCTGGAAAGCCTGCGCGACGGCCGCGAGGTCTACATCAACGGCGAACGCATCGGCGACGTCACCGCGCATCCGGCGATGCGCAATTCGGCGCGGTCGCTGGCGCGGCTCTACGATGCGCTGCATGACGCCAAGCGGCGCGACACGCTGACCTCGGTCACCGATACCGGGTCGGGCGGCTACACCCACAGATATTTCCGCGTTGCCAAATCTTCCGGCGAACTCGCCGCCCAGCAGACGGCGATCGCCGAATGGTCGCGCATGTCCTATGGCTGGATGGGCCGCACTCCCGATTACAAGGCGGCGCTGATGAACACGCTCGGCGCCAATGCCGACTGGTACGGGCCGTTCAAGGACAATGCGCTGTCCTGGCACAAGCGCGCGCAGGAAGCCGTGCCGTTCATGAACCATGCCATCGTCAATCCTCCCATCGACCGCCACAAGCCGGCCGAACAGGTGAAGGACGTCTTCGTCCACATCACCAAGGAGACGGATGCCGGCATTCTCGTTTCCGGTGCCAAGGTGGTGGCGACGTCCTCGGCCCTGACCCATTACAATTTCCTGGCGCAGAGTTCGGCGACAGTCACCGAGGATCCGTCGCTGTCGGTGATGTTCATCGTGCCGATGAACGCGCCTGGGATAAAGATGTTCTGCCGCGTCTCCTACGAGCAGACGGCCAATACGGTGGCGGCGCCCTTCGACTATCCGCTGTCGTCACGCTTCGACGAGAACGACGCGATCCTGGTGCTCGACAATGTCTTCATCCCCTGGGAGGACGTGCTGGTGCTGCGCGACGCGCAGAAGATCCTGTCGTTCCATCCGGCATCCGGCTTCATGCATGGCTATTGCTTCCAGGGCTGCACGCGCTTCGCCGTCAAGCTCGACTTCCTTGCCGGCCTGCTGGCCAAGGCGCTGCGCGCCACCGGCGGCGATGCCTTCCGCGGCAACCAGGCGGCACTTGGCGAGGTGATTGCTCTCAGGCACATGTTCTGGAGCTTTTCCAATGCCATGGCCTATAACCCGATCCCGTGCGCGAACGGCGCCGTGCTGCCCAATCTGGAAGCAGCATTGGCCTACCGTACCTTCATGTCGGAAGCCTATCCGCGCGTCATCGACACGGTGCGCCGGGTGATCGCCTCCGGCCTGATCTACCTGCCGTCGTCGGTGCGCGATTTCAACAACCCAGAGATTGACAGATACCTCGCGCAATATGTGCGGGGCTCCAACGATATGGGCCATGTCGAGCGCATCAAGATCATGAAGCTGTTGTGGGACGCGACAGGGACCGAGTTTGGCGGCCGGCACGCGCTCTACGAACTCAACTACGCCGGCGCGCCGGAAGAGGTGCGGCTGCAGGTGCTGAAGGGCGCCGAACGCGGCGGCCGGCTGAAGGCGATGGAGGAACTCGTCGATACCTGCATGGCCGACTATGACGAGAATGGCTGGACTGCCGACACCTGGCTCCCGCCCCTGGCTTCGACGGCTGGATGAACTCCAATGGCCACGCAGATTTCGAAGGCCGATTTCCGCGACGCCATGGCAAGGGTCTGCGCGCCGGTCAACATCGTCACCACCGACGGGCCGGCCGGACGCGGCGGCTTCACCGCCACCGCCATGTGCAGCGTTTCCGACGAACCGCCGACGCTCCTGGTCTGCATGAACGGGCGTTCGACGCAGGCGGCCATGTTCCTTGCCAACCGGCGCTTCTGCGTCAACGTGCTGACCCATGACCACATGCATCTGGCGGGAAAGTTCGCCGGCGCGACCAGGGACATGGAGGCGCGCTATTCGGCGGCACGCTGGCAGACGCTGACGTCGGGCACACCGGCACTGTCGGACGACTGCGAGATCGAGGATGTGCATGTCGTCGGCACGCACAACGTCATGATCGGCCGCGTCATCGACGTGCGGCACGGCAGCGGCGGCTCGGCGCTGCTCTATGTCGACCGCAACTACACACAGCCGACGCGGCTGGGGAGTTTTGGGGGTGAACAACCGCTGTCGAGGCGGATGCACCATTGGCCGAAGCCCTCCCAACTTCGTCATCCCTGGGCGGAGCAGCCGCGAAGCGGCGTCGCGGAGACCCTGGGATCCATGCCGCGACCTTGGTCGAGGGTACAACGGCGCAGAATTCTGCACGGTAGCGGCGTTCGGAAGTCGCGGCATGGATCCTAGGGTCTGCGCCGCGTCGCTGCGCTCCTTGCTCCGCCCTAGGATGACGAAGCGACGGAAGTTTTCGCCATTTTCCGAGGCGCCAGGAGGCATCAATGCGAGCGCCGCCCGAATGTTCGGCTCTCGCCGTTGATCAGGCTTTCCAGCAGGTCCAGCAGCTGCTCCAGCCGCTCGTGCCCGAACCGCCGTTCGATGTCGTCGTAGATGACGCGGCGTTCGGGTGACAGGGCGTCGATCAGGGCGGCGCCGGCCGGGGCGATGGTCAGGATGACGCGGCGGCCATCGCCTTCCGCCTTGTTGCGGGTGATGAAGTTTCGGCCCTCGAGCGCCTTGATGATGCGGGTCAGGCTGGGCGGCAGCACCGAGGCGCGGTCGGCGAGATCCGTCGCCTCGACCGGGCCGGCTTCGCTCAGCACGCGCAGCACGCGCCATTGCTGTTCGGTCACGTCATGCGCCGCGAGCATGGGGCGAAACCGCGCCATCACCGCTTCGCGGGCATGGAGCAGCGCCATCGGCAGGGAACGACGCGTGTTTTCCGGCAGCAAGTGAAATTCTCTCCAGCGCTGACTCGCGATCGGCGGCAAGCTTTGCCAGCAGCGCTGGCCCGCACGCCCATCACCGTCATCCCGTATCGTCGTGCCAAGCCCGATGCAAGACTTGACTTCGGCGGCACCGCATGTAATTAACGCGTTAAGTACAACAACGCAATATTCAGGGAACGGGACGCGGTGCCTCATTTCTCCATCGAGTATTCTGCCAATCTCAATGCCAAGGCGGCGCCGACATCACCGTGCCGCTCGGCGGCGTCAAGCAGTCCGGCTTCGGCCGGGACAAGTCGCTGCAGCGCCGATCAGTGGCCACAACTAGTAATTTGCCGTGACGCTTAATCCACGGCCATGTCAGGACCCGAAGGGAACCCGAAACGATTTCCGGGTTAGAGCAGTTCACCGTTTCACAGAAACGGTGAACTGCTCTAACTGCTTGTTTTGACGCAATTCCGGACGGAAAACCGTTTCACACTTTTCCTGGAATTGCTCTAACCCCGCAGCCTTGTCCCCTCCGGATCGAAGAACGGCATCGGCGCCACCACCGCACGGGTCGGTTTACCGTCGATGCCGATGCTGAGTTCGGTGCCGACAGAAGTGAAGGGCAACCGCAGATGCGCGGTCGCCAGCACCTTGCCCAGCGAATAGCCGTGGTCGCTGTAGGTGACCATTCCGGCGTCGTCGCCATCGGCCAGCACTCGGGCGTTCGTCGCGGCGGGCTTGTCGCCGTCGATGACCAGCCCGGTCCAGCGTTCGTCGAGGCCCTTGTCGCGGATCTTGAGCAGCGCTTCTCGGCCGATGAAATCGCCCTTGTCGAATTTTATCCAGCGGTCGAGGCCGACATGGAACGGCGTGCGGGTCTCATCCATGTCGATGCCGTGCGCCGGATAGGCCTTTTCCAAACCGAGTGTGAACATTGCCAGCACGCCATAGGGTTTGAGGCCAAAGTCCCGGCCGGCCTTCATAAGAGCATCCCAGACCGAGACCGCCTCGTCGGCCGGCACGAACAGTTCGAAGCCGAGTTCACCGGTCACGCCGGTGCGCGAGATCAGCACCTTGGTCTCGCCTACGCGCCCGGAGGTGAACGCCCAGCGCTTGAGCCCGTCCAAATCGGCATCCGAAACCAGCGCCTTCAGGAGTTCGCGCGAGCGCGGACCCTGGATAGTCGGGAAAGCAACCGCCGCGGTGATGTCGGTGACATAGGCCTGACGCCCCTGGGCATGATGCTGGAGCCAGGGCAGCATCTTCAGTCGGTTGACCGAGCCGGTCACCAGCATGAAATGCTCCGGCCCCAGCCGGAACACGGTGAGGTCGTCCATGATGCCGCCATCCTCGCGGCAGACCGTGGAGTAACGCACATTGCCCGGCTTCATCGCCGCGGCATCGTTGACGATGACATGGTTGACCAGCGCCTCGGCATCCGGACCCCTGATGTCCATCTTGCCCATGGTGCTGAGATCCTGAACGCCGACATTGGCGCGGGTGTTCAGATGCTCATCGGCAATGCCGGAATAGTATTTGGCCGAGATGAAATCGCCGCCGACACGGCCCATGGTCGCGCCCAGCGCGACGATGCTGCTGTAGAAAGGGGATCGCCGCTCGGCCAAGAAAGTCTCCATCGCTTGCCGATGGAAAATACGAGCTTTTGCATTGCCGGCGGAGACGGAAACGACATGCCTTGTCGATCCCGGGGACGCAAACTTCGCGTCTGCCTGCAGTGGATCAGCTGTCCCGCATTTTGTCCGTCGCCACTCTGTCGACGGCCAGCCCGTCCGGCGCAATCACGACGCCGAATTTCTCGGCCGCCTGCCGGAGCGTGTAGTAGCCGAGCATGACGTCTTTCAGCACCTCGTCCGGATCGCGCTGACGCGGGTCGCCATAGCCGCCGCCGCCGGGCGTGCCGACGCGC
Source organism: Mesorhizobium sp. B2-4-12 (assembly GCF_006441575.1). Classification (NCBI taxonomy): domain Bacteria; kingdom Pseudomonadati; phylum Pseudomonadota; class Alphaproteobacteria; order Hyphomicrobiales; family Phyllobacteriaceae; genus Mesorhizobium; species Mesorhizobium sp. B2-4-12. The sequence continues at coordinate 6,054 of NZ_VFVC01000067.1, read as the reverse complement.
ACGCGGTCACCGGTCTTCAGGGGTATGTCCTGCTCCTTGGACAAATGCGGGGGCACATGTTCCTCGCCATTGCGGAACACGGTCACGCTGTTGGGCTCGCCATCCTTGCCGCCGAGCGCGCCCTGCGGGCCGAAGCGGCCATGGTCCATGACGAAGGAGGCGCGGGCGTCGCCGCGCAGGATCTCGACCTCATAGGCGAGGCCGAAGCCGCCGCGATGCTTGCCGGCGCCGCCCGAACCTTCGCGCAAGGCGTAGTGGCGATAGAGCACGGGAAAGGCCTGCTCCATGATCTCGACCGGCGGTGATTTGGAAATGCCGATGGTCGAGCAGCCATTGGTCAGGCCGTCATGGCCTGAATTGCCGCCATAACCACCGCCTGAAATCTGGTACATGACATAGTCGCGGCCGCGCGCCGGGTCGTTGCCGCCGAGCGCGAAATTGCCGCTGGAGCCGGCGGGCGCGGCCGTCACCTTGTCCGGGAGCGCCTGCACCATGGCGGCGAACACTGCCTCGGCGATGCGCTGCGAGACTTCCGCCGCGCAGCCCGAAACGGGCCGGGGATATTTCGCGTCGAGGAACGTGCCTTCAGGCCGTTTGACGATGAGCGGCTCGAAAGCGCCGGCGCTGATCGGCACATCCGGGAAGATATGGCGCATGGCGAGATAGACCGAGGACAAGGTCGTCGCCAGCACGCTGTTCATCGGTCCGGCGCAGGGCTTCGACGAGCCCGCGAAATCGAAGGTCAGCATGTCGCCCTTTTTCTCGACGGCGAGCGCGATGGTCAGCGGCTCGTTGACCACCCCGTCGGAATCGACAAACGCCTGGGAGCGGTAGGTGCCGTTGGGAATGGCCGCGATGTTGGCGCGCATCTGCTCGGCGGCGCGGCGGCGCAACTCGGCGATCGCTTCGACGACGGTTTCGTCACCGTAACGATCGAGGATGCCGTTGAGCCTGTCCTGACCGATCAGCAGTGCGGCAGCCTGCGCCCTGATATCGCCGATGCGCTGGTCGGCGACACGGATGTTGGAGCAGATGATGGCGTAGATCTCCGGATCGAGCACGCCCTTCTTGAACAGTTTCACCGGCGGCAACCGCAGGCCTTCCTGTTCGACCGCGGTGGCGGAAGCCGAGAAGCCGCCGGGCACCGAGCCGCCAATATCAGGCCAATGGCCGGTGTTGGACAGCCAGCAGAAGATTTGCTCGCCCCGGTAGACCGGCATGACGAAGCGCACGTCCATCAGATGCGTGCCGCCGAGATAGGGGTCGTTGACGATGTAGATGTCGCCAGGCTCCGGTGCCAGGCAGCGGCCATCGGCGATCATCTCGATCACCGTCCTCGTCGAATACTGCATGACGCCGACGAAGACCGGCAGGCCTTGGCTGCCCTGCGCGATCAGCGAGCCATCGACGGCAGAATAGATGCCGTCGGAGCGGTCATTGGCCTCGGCGATGACAGGCGAGAAGGCGGCGCGGGAAAAGGTCAGGTCCATCTCGTCGCAGACCTGCTGCAGCGCTGCCTGGAGCACCGAAAGCGTGATGGTGTCGAGCTTTGCCCCTTTTAATGCTGACATTGTCACGCCTCGCCGATGTCGATGATGATGTTGCCGTCGGTGTCCGAGTGTGCGCGGTCGCCGGGCTCGATCACTGTGGTGGCGTCCATCTGTTCGAGGATCGCCGGGCCTTCCATTACCGCGTCGAGCGGCAGACTTTCGCGCGCATAGACCGGCGTGTCGTGCCAGCGGCCGGCATACCAGACCGGCCTGATCTCGCGCCGCGCCTCGTCGAGCGTTTTTGCCCGCCCGGCCGGGTCGATCAGCCGCGACAGGTCGATCGCCGGGCGCACGCCGGTGATCGAGGTGTTGAGGTTGACGAGGTTGGCGCGGATCTCCGGCAGTTCGACCTTGAAACGGGCGAAATAGGCTTTTTCGAACAGCGCCTGTAGTTCCCGACGGGTCACCGATGAAGACGGCAACGGCACGTTGATGATGTGGGTCTGGCCGACGAACTGCATGTAGGCGGAATGGGTGACGCGGATCGTCTCCGGTTTCACCGCTTCCTTGCCGATCAGTTCCTCGCCTTCGTTTCGGTGCCGTTCCAAGACAGCATGAAGCTGGGCTTCGTCGAGCATGGCCACTGGCTGGTTGAGGGTGTTGACGAAGTCGTGGCGTAGATCGGCGACGACGCAGCCGAGCGCGTTGGTGATGCCCGGCCGCGCCGGCACCAGCACGCGGGGCAGGCCAAGTTCGCGCGCCAGCGCTGTCGCATGCAGCGGCCCGGCGCCACCGAAGGCGAACAGCGCGAAGTCGCGCGGGTCATGGCCACGCGACACCGAGACCATGCGGATGGCGCCCGCCATCTTCATGTTGCCTAACCTGAGCACCGCCCCGGCCGCCTCGACGCCGGACAGGCCGGTCGCCTTGCCGATCTTTTTGGCGAAGTTATCCGTAACGCGCTCTGATGTGACCGGATTGTCGACGGCGAGCAGCTTCTTCGGCGCCAGCCGGCCGAGCACCAGATTGGCGTCGGTGATGGTCGGCTCCGTGCCGCCGCGCCCATAGCAGATCGGGCCGGGATTGGCGCCGGCGCTTTCCGGGCCGATCTGGATCAGCCCGGCCGCGTCGACGCGGGCGATCGAGCCTCCGCCGGCGCCGACCGTGTGCACCGCCACCATCGGCACGTGGATGGGCATGGCATATTCGATCTCGATCTCGTTCGAGACAGCCGGCTCGGCGTTGCGGATCAGCGCCACATCGGTCGAGGTGCCGCCCATGTCGTAGGTGACGAGGTTTTCGAAGCCGGCGCGCTTGCCCGTATAGGCGGCGGCGATGACGCCGGAGGCGGGGCCCGACATGACGGTCTTGGCCGATTCACGTGTGACGAAGCGGGCCGAGATCATGCCGCCATTGCCGTTCATGATCAGGAAGTCGCGGGCATAGCCCTTATCGGCCAATTCCTTGCGCAGGCGCTCGACATAGCGCTCGAGGATCGGCTGCACCGAAGCGTTGACCGAGGCGGTCACACCACGCTCGAATTCGCGTGCTTCCGACAGCAGCGCGTGGCCCGTGGTGATGTAGCCGTTCGGCCAAAGCTCGGCGGCGATTTCGGCGGCACGCCGCTCATGGGCGGGGTTGGCGTAGGAGTGCAAGAAATGGATGACCAGGGATTCGCAGCCGGCGGCGACCAGCGCCTTCACCGCTTCGCGCATCCCGGCCTCGTCGAGCGGGGTGCGTATGGCACCGGAGGCTTCGACGCGCTCGGAGACTTCGAGCCTGAGATTGCGCGGGATGATCGGCACAAATGTGCCGGTCATGCCATAGGCTTGAGGCCGCGTGCGCCGGCCCAGTTCGATGACGTCACGAAAGCCGCGCGTCGTGATCATGCCGGTCTTGGCCAGCCGGCGCTCCAGCACCGCGTTGGTGGTGGTGGTCGTGCCATGCACGATGAGGTCGATGCCGTCGACCGGGAAGCCGGTGGCGCCGAGCGCCGAAACTACGCCGAAAGCCTGATTGTCGACCGTGGTGGGCGTCTTGGCGATATGGACCTTGCCGCCGTCCCTGCCGTCGATCAGAAGCAGGTCGGTGAACGTTCCGCCAACATCGATGCCGGCGACGACGCTGCCCAGGGAATCCGACGGTTGCACCGAAAAATTCTCTTTCATTGTCGAAACCCGAAATGCTGGGACTACGGATATGTCACAGTTTGGAAAGGTGTTTTACGGCGCCATCTTGACGCAAATATCGTTTGTATACTAATAAATTCCGGACACAAGAGCTTACCGCTTTGGAGTGTGTGAGCAGCACGCCGGGACCTGAACGGTGCGGGCGCGCAGGAAAAGGTTTGGCGCCCGCGTTCCCGGCTGGGCCAGAAAGTTGGTTTGATGAACACCACCTCCGCGTTCAACACCGCCGGCGCCCGCCCGCTTCAGTTCCCGATACCGGCCAATGTCTATGCCGAAACGGTCGTCTCGGTGAAGCATTACACCGACCGGCTGTTCTCGTTCCGCATCACCCGGCCGCAGTCGCTGCGCTTCCGCTCCGGCGAGTTCGTCATGATCGGCCTGCCCAATGCCGAAAAGCCGGTGTTCCGCGCCTATTCGGTGGCGAGCCCGGCCTGGGACGAAGAACTGGAATTCTTTTCCATCAAGGTGCCGGATGGCCCGTTGACCTCGGAACTGCAGAAGATCCAGGTCGGCGACACCGTCATCATGCGCCAGAAATCGACCGGCACGCTGGTGGTCGACGCGCTGACGCCGGCCAAGCGGCTGTTCATGATCTCGACCGGCACCGGCATCGCGCCCTTCGCCAGCCTGCTGCGCGACCCCGACACCTACGAGAAATTCGACCAACTGATCCTGACCCATACCTGCCGCGACAATGCCGAGCTCACCTACGGCCAGGAACTGGTGGCGGCACTCGAAAGCGACCCGCTGATCGGCGAACTGACCACCGGCCGCGTCACGCTCTACAATTCGACGACGCGCGAGGAATCGGCACGCATGGGCCGCATCACCGCTCTGATCGGTTCGGGCAAGTTCTACTCCGATCTCGGCATCGAGAAGCTCAATCCCGAGACCGACCGCATCATGATCTGCGGCTCGATGCACATGCTGAAGGACGTCAAGGAGCTGGCCGAAAGCCACGGCTTTCAGGAAGGCTCGCTCAGCCATCCGGCGAGTTTCGTCGTCGAGCGCGCCTTCGTCGGCTGAGGTCGGCGCTTCTTCCAAGAAACTGCTTGGCAAGAATCTGCTTTTGACCTTTCGGTCAAAAATCAGCTGCTTTCGCAGCCTTTTTCGGCTATCCCTCGCTTGAGGACTCGTGAAGCGCGGCTTCGCGGGCTATCTTCCTGCGTGTCGCCCAAACGTATCGAGCGGTTTGGGACAACGACACGCACCAAGACATAAGCGCATGTCGCTGGATGAAAGGGCAGGAGATGAGCAGCACAATCCGCGAAGCCGACCTGGGCGGCAAGGTCACGCCGCTGCCCGCGCGTGCCGCCGCGAACACGGCTGTGCCGCTGGACCGCATCGCGCGCAACCCCGGAATGAAGCTCGATCTCGGCTTCATGGAATCGGTGCGCAGCGTCAACCGCTCGGCCTTGGAGCGGCGCGTCGCCAGCCTGACCAAGCGGCGCTCGATCAAGGCCGACAACCAGGCCGCCTGGCTGCTGCGGGCGATTGCCTGCATGGATCTGACGACGCTGAACTCCAACGACACCGAGGAGCGCGTGCGCCGGCTCTGCGCCAAGGCGATCAATCCGCTGCGCCGCGACATCGTCGAGGGCCTCGGCATTGCGGGCGAAACCATCCGTCCCGCTGCCGTCTGCGTCTACCATCCCTTTGTCGCCACCGCCGTGGATGCGGTGCGCGGCACCGGCATTCACGTTGCCGCCGTCTCCACCGCTTTCCCGCACGGCCTGGCGCCGCTCTCGACCCGGCTGCAGGAGATCGAGGCCTCGGTGCGCGACGGCGCCGATGAGATCGACGTCGTCATTCCGCGCGGCCTGGTGTTCGGGGCGAAGTGGCGGGAGCTTTACAACGAGATCGTGTCGATGCGCGCGGCCTGCGGCGACGCGCATCTGAAGGTCATTCTCGGTACCGGCGACCTCGCCACGCTGCGCAATGTCATGCTGGCTTCGATGGTGGCGATGATGGCGGGCGCCGATTTCATCAAGACCTCGACCGGCAAGGAAAGCGTCAACGCGACGCTGCCCGTCGGCCTTGCCATGGTGCGCGCCATCCGGGCCTATTTCGAGGAAACCGGCTATCTCATCGGCTTCAAGCCGGCCGGCGGCATTTCCACCGCCAAGGTGTCGCTCGACTGGCTGGTGCTGATGAAGGAGGAACTTGGCCGGCCTTGGCTGGAGCCCGACCTGTTCCGCTTCGGCGCATCGAGCCTGCTCACCGACATAGAGCGGCAGCTCGAGCACCACCTGACCGGGCATTATTCGGCCAATCATCGCCACGCGATGGCGTGATAATAGGGTCTGGGTTTTTGAACGTGGAGTTCCTTCGCGCCCCCCTCTGTCCTGCCGGACATCTCCCCCACAAGGAGGGAG
>NZ_VFVC01000066.1:0-19730 GCF_006441575.1 Mesorhizobium sp. B2-4-12 | reverse complement strand
CGCTTCACCGCCGAGCAATGCACAAACTACTTCAGCGCCGCAGGTTACGAGCCAGAGTGATCAGATTCTGCTCTAGAAGCTGCCGTTCCGCTTGCGGCCCGAAGAAGACGACAGTACGGCTAAAGTGCGTCGAAGCTTCAACGCGCGCAACGGCATTGGCGATAGTGCAAGCCTGCCGACCCTAGTTGGGCTCCGCGACGATCCGGCCGCCGACGCCGGTTTGGCCAAGCGTGTGAGCAGGTTCACCGCGCCGTGAAGGATCTGATGCCTTGAGCAGGAAGCCCGCTTTGAGGCGGGCTTCCCGGAGCACCCTATCCCAATGCCAGGTCTGCAAGCAGGCGACGGATCGACGTGATGCGGTCAGCATCGGCCGACTTGTCGTCCATCGTTTCAAGATCGAACCTCAATCGATCCAGGATCGCAATGGCGGCAAGCCCATTGCCGCGAACGAGCTTTTCCTCGTCGGTCAGTTCGTCCCAGTCATCGAATTCAGGGAGGATATTGCCGCTCCCATCACGTTCGAACGGCATATGAGGGCAATCATCGATATGAGGCCAGTGGGAGGCGGACTCGAGGAGGCGCCCCGCAAACTGCGGATTGTCGTCCTCATGGATCCTCGCAAAATGCTCATACAAATCACGGACCCTGGCTAGACCGCATCGCCGACCATTTCGGCGAGTTGCGGATCGCGCAGTTCGATCGGCCTGAGAGGATCAGGCCGATCATTCGGCAATGGCGAGCCAAATATGCCGAGAAGCCGCGGACGGCGGACTATGGCATGCAGGTATTGTCCCGCTTGCTCTCCTACGCTGTCGATCCGCTGGGTAAGATCGCTTCCAACCCATGCGAAGGGATCAAGCAGATTTACAACCATTCGGACAATGATCGCTCCGAGATCATCTGGACGGATGGCGACATTGCGCATCTGAAGAAGACCTGCTCGGTCGAGATTGCGCACGCCGTCGACCTGGCTGCCCATACCGACCTGCGCGCTGGGGATCTCCTGCGCCTGTCCTGGTCCCACATCGGCGAGGATGCGATTGTGATTCCCCGCCGGCAAGAGCGGCCGCCGCCGCGAGGCGATCATCCCGCTTTACCAGGCATTGCGTGACGTGCTCGCGCGCATACCGAAGCGCACTCCCGTCATCCTGACGCACAGCAAGAAAGAGCCTTGGGCGCCGGGCAGTCTCACCAACGCGTTCGACAGGGCCAAGGAGGAGGCCTGGCCGAAAGGCGGCAATCTGCACTTCCACGATTTGCGCGGCACTGCCGCGACAAAGTTCTACCTTGCCGGTCTCACCGCGCGCGAGATCGCCGAGATCATGGCATGGGAGGAGAACACCGTTGAGCGGATCATTCGTCGCTACATTGGCCATGCGCTGCGCTCAAGGAGAAGATCCGCAGGCTCAATGAGGCCAGATCGAGAACATAGGCTGTAAAACTACCTGTAAAACCGCCACCTCGATCACGGACAGACAAGAGGCTCAAATCTTTGTGCGCAAGGTGGAGCGGGTAGCGGGAATCGAACCCGCGCGTTCAGCTTGGGAAGCTGACAAGCTACCATTACATCATACCCGCGCGTGCCCTCGTTACCATGAGGTTCGGCCTTCGGGCAATCGCAAAGCTGCCGTCAAAACGCATGCTCCCATGTTTCGTCGGCGCTGGCCTGCGATTCCTATTTTATCTTCGCGACCTTGTTGCTGGCGGCAAAGCTTGGCCGGTATTTCGAAATGGCGAGCGTCGCGCCGGACAGGTTCGCGCGGGCGCGGTAAAATCAGGCGCCGGGAGGCAGGTAGATCACGGCATAGTCGTCCGCATAGGCGCGCTTCCAGCCCAACTCCGCGAAGAAGGGGATGCGGGTGTCGTCGGCTGTGAGGAGCGCCCAGCCGATGGCGTATTTCTTCAGCTGGGTCTCGAGCAGTGGTTTTCCGTCGCTGTGCCCCGTCGCCTCGTCGGTTTTCGTGAACCCGTTGAGGAACAGCTGGTCCGTCCTGCCGTCAATGTAGGTCTTGATGCCGTGGAAGATCAGCGTGCCGCCGAAATTGTACGAATTCAATACGTTACCCGACAGGCGATGATCCCTGGCGAATGCGAGGGCGCCGTTCGCCGCTGTCGTCGGGCTTGGCGCGACCTGGTATGTGCTGCCGAGAACCGAGACGATGCCGACCGCCAGGACAGCCATCGCGCCGCAGATTGCATAGAACCGGCCGGCGAAGATCTTCTCCAGCCCATCACGCTTTTCCGTCAGCCATGTGGTGGCCGAGAGCGCAGGATATTGCCGTGCGATCTCGGCCGCGATTACCAACGGAATTAACAGGAAGGGCAAATATACAAATCGCAGATGGGCGAGATAGACGTGCAGGGTGAAGATAATGAACAGCGCCCTGGCCCAGCCGATCCGGAACCTCGATACCAGAAGTCCGAAAAACGCCAACAGCATTACCGCTTCCTGGAAGAGCTGTTCTTGGGCGTTGAACGGCCGCCATTCCAGGATGAGTGGTACCGCCTCGTTGCCATAGGCCACGGTGAGTGTGGCCAGGATGGCCTTCACGCCATAGGGATGCATCAGGCTGACCAACGGGCAGAGCAGGCCGAAAGCCGCCCATTTCGCCAGCAGGGCGGGTTTCGACAGGCCCGAGCGTGCCAGGAGATCGAGCCCGGCAAAGGCGGCGATGACGAAGCTCAGGGTGAACGTGGCATGCAGGTTAGCCCACAACACGACAAGCACGAGCAACCACAGGGGCGGGGCTCGCTCTTCCTGCGCGGCACGAAACAGCATTGCCGTCCAGACGACGATGATCGGCAAGGTGAAGACGTGTGGGCGTGCCGTGTAGATCGGGGCGATCAGGAAGGCCGCGACGAAGGCCAGCGCTACCGCCAGTATCGGCTTCAGCCATGCGCTGAGGAACCATCCCATCAGGAAGACAGTCAGGCCGACCGTGGCGATGATCAGTGTGACGACGCCGTTCCAACCGCCCGCGCTGTAGGCAAGGGCCAGAAGAACCTGCCCCAGCCATTCCTTGGCGATCCAGGGCTGGCCTGCAAAAGTATAGGAATAGGGGTCGACGGCCGGAAACGTCAGGCTCGCCAGGAAGTCCAGGCCGACCTTCACGTGCCACCAATTATCGGGATCCTGCAGGATCGCGCCGGCAAAGTCCGCCAGCACATAGGCCACGACACAGGCGCAGAGAAGACAGAATACCAGCCTGATGCGTTGCTCGTCCCCGAGCGACGGAGTGGCCGTGATGATTGTGGCGGCCCGGTTCATGTCGCGGTTCCGGTCCATCTCGCATTCGTTCCGGCCAAGGCGTCTGGATCATCGGCGACGAAGACGAAACGGGCCGAGCCCAGATAGAAGATGACCGAGTAGACGCAGTTTCCTGCCAGATGGACGAACGGGTTTTCGATGATACCGGCGGACATGGCAGCGATCACGATTCCCAGATTGGCGCCATAGGCGACAATGAAGGTGATCGCGTACCGAACGACCGCGCCGGAGCGAAAACCGCCGGCGCGTCCGAACGTCCATCGACGATTGAGGAAGAAGCCAAGGGTGAGGCCCGCGGCATAACCTGTGGCATTGGAGACGATGTCGCCGAGCCCCAGCGCCAACGCGGTCAGGATGAGCGTATATCCAAGCGCGGTGTTGAGAAGCCCGACGGCGCCGAAGCGCAGCATCCGCGAGAGATCAGACGGAAGAGCCGACCGCATCCTGCCCATGCCGTTCCCGTTGCATCCGGTGAACCTTCGCCTCAGCCGCGCGCGGCTCGTTTCGCCATCTCCTGCAGGCGGTGGACGGGCAGTTCGCTGTTCTTGGCCGGCTGGTCGCGCGAAACGATTTCGTTGACGAAGTAGAGCGGCCGCCGCTTCGTCTCCATGTACATGCGGCCGAGATACTCGCCGAAGATGCCGAGCACCAGGAGCTGGACGCTGCCCAGGATCAGCATGATCGCGGCAAGGCTCGTCCAGCCGGGCAGCACATTGCCGACGGACCATTCCAGCAGCGTATAGCCAAGCACGACGAGGCCGAGCAGGCCGAACATCATCCCCAGCAGCGAGGCAAACCGCAAAGGCAGGATCGAAAAGCTGGTCATCGCGTCGACCGCCAGAAGAACCATCTTCTTGAGCGGATAGTGGGTGGTGCCGGCAAAGCGCCGGTGCCGTTCGTAGGGGAAGGCGACCTGCCTCAGCCCGATCCAACTCACCATGCCGCGAATGAACCTGTAACGTTCGGGCATCGCGTTCAGATGGTCGAGCGCACGCCGGCTCATCAGCCGGAAGTCGCCGGAGTCCGGTGCGATGTCGACATCGACCATCCGACCAAGCAGGCGATAGAACATGGAGGCGGAAGCCAGTTTGAACCAGCTTTCGCCGTCGCGCTTCACCCTTTGGCCGTAGACGACGTCGAAGCCTTCATCCATCTTCGCCATCATCGCGCCGAGCAGTTCAGGCGGATCCTGGAGGTCGGCGTCGAGAATGAGGATGCGCTGGCCGCGGCAGAACTCAAGCCCCGCGCTGAGCGCGATCTGGTGGCCGTAGTTGCGGGCCAGGTCGATGGCAACCACATGGTCGTCCTTTTCGGCCAGTTCGAAAATGGCCTCGCGGGTGCCGTCGGTCGCCCCGTCGATGACAAGGACGATCTCGTAGGAAGGGCTATGCTCAAGACACACGGCGCTGACGCGCCGGTGAAGCTCGGCCACGCCGTCGCGCTCGTTGTAACATGGCACGACGACCGACAGCATGACTGGGCGGCGCGCGCCGATTTTTCCCGTTCCCACCAAAGCCTGGCTCCCGCTATGGCAATGGCAATAACGGCAATTGGTTAGAAAACAGATAAGCCCGACATGGGCCACCGACACTGCGCGTCTTGCGCCGTCCGTGGCTGCCATTACGAACGGACGGGTAACTCCATGCGGATGCGGGCGCCGCGCCATGAGCCCGTCAGGATCCGGATCGTTCCATCATGCAGCAGCGCGATCTGCCGGGCGAGGTTCAGTCCCAGCCCCGCCCCACGCGACTGCGGCTGCAAGCGATAAAAAGGCTCGAAGACATTCTCGCGTTCTTCGTCGGGAATGCCCGGGCCCTCGTCGCGCACTTCGATGCCTCCGGTCCCGTCGATGGCTATCGTGATCGTGCCTCGACCGCCGCCATGCTCGATGGCGTTGCGCACCAGGTTGGCGAGCGCCCGCTCGATCTGCAGCACGTTGACCTCGACGTGCGCCTTGTTCGGCGACGGCTCGAAGGCGAGGTCATAGCCGGCCTCGATGGCGAGCGGGGCGAAATCGGCGGCGACCCGGCTGACGAGATCGTCGAGATCGACGATCTGGCGCTGGTCGGACGGGCGGTCCAGCGATTGATGATCGAGCAGTTGCTGAGCAAGGTGCGACAAGCGCTCGATGTCATGCAGCAGGCGCACGCTTTGTGGTTCCTGCTTCAGCAATTCGGCGCGTGTGCGCAGGATGGCGATCGGCGTGCGCAATTCGTGCGCGGCGTCGGTCAGGAAACGGTTGTGCCGGTCATAGCCCTGCGCGAGCCGGGCCAAAGCCTCGTTGAAGGCGTTCACCAGCGGCGCGATCTCCTGCGGCACCTGCTTGACCGGAAGTTGCATGGCCCGGGTGCCGATATCGATGCGCGCGGCCTGGCGCACGGTGTCGACAAGGCCGGCAAAGGAGCGGCGCACGACGGTCGGCGTCGTCACCAGTGTCGTCGCGCCCATGACGAGGATGACGGGCAACAGCAGGATTGCGATGACGACCGCGAGCGCCGGCAGGGCGCGCTCCCAATTCCTGCTGCCATCCGGATTGCGCGCGACTTCGACGGTGGCCGAGATGTTGATTTCGAGGCCGTCTGTCTGCTGGCGCGACGACTGCGTCGCGGCGACGATCTGCACCGTGCCGGCCTTGGTCGAAGCGTTTTCCAAATAGGCTTCCGGCTGCATGTCCTTGTCGGAGAATCCGATCGTGGCGTGGTCGGCCTCGCCAAGCAGATCGCCCAAGTTCTGGGTGTAGACGTCCGGTATGGTGCCGGAGCGGACGCTTTCGCCGCTGCCGCCGCGAACGATGTACCAGACATTTGGAAAACTCTCGCGAAACGCTGTGAGTTCTTCCGTTTCACGCACGATCAGCCTGCCGTTCTTGTCCCGGTCGACGGCATCCTTGACGGCCGCGACGGCAGCCTCGTTGTCGATCAGCAGGCGCGGATTGGCGATCCACAGTGCTGCCGCGCAAAGCACGATGAAGATAAGCAGCGTCGCTGCCTGCAGCAGGATCAGCCGGCGGACCAGGATCCATTGCAGCGAACGCGCGCGCGCCTTCTTCACGAGGCCGCCCGCAAGAGATAGCCGAGATTGCGGATCGCCCGGATCTCGATGCCGGCGGCGACATCGTCGAGCTTGCGGCGCAGCCGGGAAATATGCGCGTCCAGCGCATTGGAGCCGATCTCGTCGTCCAGGGCGTAGACGGCCTCTTCGAGCGCGCCGCGCATGATGGTTCGGCCCGGCCGGCGAATGAGGGTTTCAAGCACCAGCCTTTCGCGCCGCGGCAGATCCAGGGCCTGATCCTCGACCAGCGCCTCGCGATGGCGGAAATCATAGATGAGGCGGCCGACCATCGTCTGGTTGGCGCGCGAAGTGAACGAGCGCCGGTGCAGCGCATGGAGCCGCGCAACGAGTTCCACCGTGGCGAAGGGCTTGACCATGTAATCGTCGGCACCGGCATCGAGCCCGGCGACGCGGTCGTCCAGCCCGCTCATCGCCGTCAGCGCGATCACCGGCACGTCCAGGTGCAAGGCACGCAGACGCGGGATCAGGCCGAGACCGTCGCCATCCGGCAGCCGGCGGTCCAGCACCACCGCATCGTGATAGCCAAGACGAGCCACCGCCTCGCCGTCGGCCAATGTCGCGGCATGGTCGACGATGATATCCAGACGCTCGAGAGCGGTCTTCAGCACGGAGGCCATTTCCGGTTCGTCCTCGATCAGCAGGACGCGCATACGTATTCTCCTTCACCCACGGCCGGTCGGGATCCGCCGCGGCAATTCATTCGCATTCCAGCTTTGGCTGGCGGAAATTGGTGACGAACCAGCGGCCGCTCGAAGCGCGTGCGTAGAATGTGTAGAAGCATTCCTGGCGCTCGATATAGCCGGGCGTTTCGGTCTCTTCATAGACGGTTCCGTGTTTTGTGTGGCGAACCTCGCCGCTCGATGTCCCGGAAACCGCGTTCGTCGACACCTTGCGCCATTGATAGGCGCGCTCGCCCTGGCCGAGGTCGACGACCGCTATTGGCGGACCATAGTCCAGAATGACCGATTCGACCGGTTGCCCGACATAGTTCTTCATGATGTCGGAGGCGCAGCCCGCGAGCGCGATTGCGATGGACACTATCTTCAGGGCTCGTAGGAAGTAGCCGGCTCCATGCATGGACATAACAGATTCCCATCGTGAATTTCACGCGCGGGACCTAGATCGCGAAGATTACATCGACATTGCAGCGAAGTGCCGGATCGGGGTCTATTGCGGAAAAGCCGTCGTCCAAAGGCTCGGGCGCATATCGAAACACGCGATCGCGCGACGCCCGGCGGGCTTCGCGCGATCCGATGTGCACCCTCCTAGAACCGATAATTGATGCCGGCCTTCAACTCATGACTGCCGATCGTGGTCTTGGCCGCACCAAGGGCCGATGTCGTCTCGACGCCGGGAGTGCGGACATAGTCGTACTCGACCTTGGCCGACAGGCCGCCGGCGAAGCCCTGCTCGATACCGGCGCCGACGAGATAGCCGACCTTCCATCCGTCGCTGCTGCTCAGATTGTCAGCCTTGTCGAATTTGGTCAGCGCAACGCCTCCGGTTCCGAACAGCAGCGTCTGGTCGAAGCTCAGGCCGGCCTTGGCCTTGGCCGCACCACGCCATTTCTCCTTGATCTTGCCGCCCTGGACGTTGTGTTCGGCACCGCCGAGATAAGAGCCTTCGATCTCGGCGCCGAGAACGGCGGGGCCCATCTGCTGGTTGTAGCCGGCCTGAACGCCGCCGCTGAAGCCGTTTCGGTCGGCGAACGGATTGGGCATCTTGGTGAACGCCGTACCGCCATGGACACCGACATAGGCGCCGCTCCACTGGAAGGCGGGTGGATCGTTGTAGGTTGGCGAGAGGTCGGCGGCCATCGCCGGCCCGAGAAGGCACAAGGCGAGGGTTCCCGCCGTCAGGACGATCTTTGCTCGAGAGGACACTGCATTACTCCAACACAGACGCGCATCCGACAAATCGATACGCAGGTTAATTCCCGGGAGCCTGACCGTTGGGGCGGCCATGCTCCGATTGGCGTCTTTCAGGGATGGTCGTGCGGTTCTGGGGACCGGCTTTCGCCGGCTGTTGTAGGGGGCAGGGCGCCGCGCGGTCCATCACCTGAAAGACGCCTGATATCTCGCAGGTGAAAATTGCACGCACATTGCGCGACATTCGAAAATGACGATTTTGCGCTTTATTTTCAATAAATTAAAATGACCTTGTTTGCCTATGTTTAAGAAATGCGGAGCCTCGGAATCGTGAGTCTCGATCATCCGGATGAAGGGCCGCGCCGTTCCGGCTCGTTCGCCGCTCGGATGCTCGATCGGTGACGGCTTCCCGCGGCAGGTTTCCCGCGTACGGATCGCGTTGGCTTGATGGATGGCCGCCAAGCACGTATCTCTGGGCCGTGCCCATGAGTCCGGGCATCTCAACCGGGAGACGGCCTTGTCCGCACTGACACGCATTCTTGGCGATTCGCCGCTCAGGGTGATCCTGAAGCTGCTGGTGGTGTCGTTCCTCGTCGGACTGATCATGAATGCCTTCGGCTGGTCGCCGATGGATGTCTTCTACGGCATCCAGAAGTTCTTCATCGATCTGTGGAATCTGGGTTTCCACGCCATGGACCGTTTCCTTGGCTACATCATGCTCGGCGCCGCGATCGTCGTGCCGGCCTTCGTCCTGCTCAGGATCGCCAACTACCGGAAGTAGCTTTCCTGATCAGGCGTAGCCCGACGCGAC
This sequence comes from Mesorhizobium sp. B2-4-12, assembly GCF_006441575.1. Taxonomy (NCBI): domain Bacteria; kingdom Pseudomonadati; phylum Pseudomonadota; class Alphaproteobacteria; order Hyphomicrobiales; family Phyllobacteriaceae; genus Mesorhizobium; species Mesorhizobium sp. B2-4-12. The sequence continues at coordinate 10,711 of NZ_VFVC01000066.1, read as the reverse complement.
TTCGAACAGGATGGCGTGGCGGGCGGCAAGTGCCGGCACATCCGTGGAATAGCCGCCACCGATGACACCGCAGACCGGAATGCGGCGCGCGCGGAAATGACTGATGACGGTCTCGTCGCGGGCGCGAAGTCCGTCATTGGAAAGTGCCAGCCGGCCAAGCCGGTCCTCGGCATGGACGTCGACGCCGGCGTTGTAGAAAACGATGTCCCAGTGCGCTCTGGCCGACAGCTCCGGCAGGATCGTGGCCAGCCTTTCAAGATAGGCGGCATCGCCCGTGCCGTCGGGCAGTGCGATGTCGAGGTCGGAAGCGATCTTGCGCGCGGGGTAGTTGCGCTCACCATGCATGGAAAAGGTGAACACGCGCGGCTCGTCGCTCAGAATATCCGCCGTGCCGTCGCCTTGATGCACGTCGAGATCGACGACCAATATGTTGTGTGCCGCACCCTCTGCGAGCAGCATCAGCGAAGCGACCGCGACGTCGTTGAAGGTGCAGAAGCCGGCGCCCTGCGCGCGCCGTGCGTGATGGCTGCCGCCGGCGGTGTTGCAGGCAATGCCGTGGCGCAAGGCAAGCCGCGCCGCAAGTGCTGTGCCGCCCGTGGCAAGCTGTGCGCGCAGCGAAACGCGCGGGCCGACCGGAAAGCCGATCTCGCGCTCGATCTTCTCCGGGACAGAGCAGGTGATGACCTGATCGACATAATCCGCCGCGTGAGCAAGCTTCAGCCATGACGCTGGCGCGGGTTCCGCAGTGTTGAGCGCGTTGGGTCCGGCCAGGCCGCGGGTCCGCAAGACCTCCATCAGCAAGGGATACTTGCTCATCGGAAAGCGATGATTGACGGGAAAGCCGGCGTCATAGTCGGGGTGGTGGACGATCTGCAGGGGCATGAACGGGAACCGGCGGCTTCGCGCCAGAGCGGGATTTCGGTTGGCCGTCGCGTGAAGAATGATTGCGCGGTGGCCGGAAAATGGGGCACATCGGCTCTCCGATCAAGCAGCAATCAGCAAGGCAGCGATCCCTTGGACAAGGGTGCAACCCCGGCCGACGCCAGATATTTTGTCGTCACCAACCGTTCCGTGCTCGCCATCGCGGTGCCGATGACGCTTGCCTACCTGACGACGCCAATGCTCGGCCTGGTCGACACGGCCGTGGTCGGCCAGTTCGGCGACGCCGCCTTGCTCGGCGGCCTTGCGGCGGGCGCGCTGGTCTTCGACGTCGTCTTCACCTCCTTCAACTTCCTGCGCTCGGGCACCACCGGCCTCGTCGCCCAGGCGTTCGGGCGTGGCGATGCGCTCGAGGAGCAGGCGGTGTTCTGGCGCGCCGTTCTCATCGCGGTCGTCGCCGGTATCGTGCTGGCGGCACTTTCGCCAGTGCTCGCCGTCGGCGGTCAGCGGTTCATGGATGCCGGGCCGCGCGTCAGCGAGGCGATGGGCATCTACATCAGGATCAGGCTCCTCGCCGCCCCCTTCTCGCTGATCAACTACGCCATCCTCGGCTATGTCCTGGGGCGCGGCGAGGGCAGGCTGGGGCTGGTGCTGCAACTGGTGCTGAACGGCATCAACATCATACTCTGCTTCCTGCTCGGCCTAGAGCTTGGCTGGGGTGTCGCCGGCGTCGCCTGGGCGACCGTCACCGGCGAATTCCTGGCCATGCTGCTGGGTCTTGTCATCGTTGTCAGGCGCTTCCGCGCGACGCCGCCCCTGCCACGCCATCGGCTGCTCGACATGGCCGCCTTCCTGCGCATGCTGTCGCTCAACCGCGACATCATGATCCGCTCCTTCTCTCTGCTTGCGGCTTTTGCGCTGTTCACCCGCCAGGGCGCGCAGTTTGGCACGGTGACGCTCGCCGCCAATGCGGTCCTGATGAATTTCTTCCTCGTCGCCGGCTATTTCCTCGACGGCTTCGCCACCGCCGCCGAACAGCTCGCCGGCCGAGCCGTCGGCGCGCGTGCCGAACGGCCCTTCCGGCAGGCGGTGCGGCTGACCTTGCTCTGGGGCCTTGGGTTGGCCGGTGCCGCGACGCTGGTGCTGCTCCTGGCCGGCACCAAGCTGGTCGCCATCGTCACGACGTCGCAGGAGGTCCGCGCCGTGGCCGACATCTATCTGCCCTGGGCGGCGTTCACCGCTCTGAGCGGTGTGCTGGCGTTCCAGATGGACGGCGTTTTCATTGGCGCGACCTGGTCACGCGACATGCGCAATATGATGCTGCTGTCGTTCCTCGTTTTTGCCGTCGCGCTGCTCACGCTGGCGCCTGCCTTCGGCAATCACGGCCTTTGGGCGGCATTGCACGTGTTTCTGCTGGCGCGCGGCTTCAGCCTGCTGACAATTCTGCGGCTACGGGTGCGGACGGCCTTCAGCTGAGCGGCTTCGATGCCCATTGATCGAGATGGCTGTCGCGCAAGTCGCGAATGGACTTCAGCCGCTCGGTCTCGGCAAATCGCGCCATCCCGGCGACGATCCGGCCCGGCAGCGCCGGTCCGGCATAGATCATGCCGGTGTAGAGCTGGACGAGATCGGCCCCTGCGCGGATTTTTTCCAGTGCCGTATCGGCGGAATCGATGCCGCCAACGCCGATAATGGCCATGTCCGGCCCGAGCAATTTGCGCATTTTTGCCAGCGCGATGGTCGATCGATCGAACAATGGCCTGCCCGAAAGCCCACCAGTCTCGCGTGCAGTGTCGCGGCTGCGCAGCGGCGGCCGCGAAATGGTGGTGTTGGAGACGATGACGCCGTCGACCCGATTCCCGGCGACTTCGGCGGCGATATCCTCCAGTTCGGCCTCGATCAGATCCGGCGCGATTTTCAGGAAAACGGGTGGCTGCGCGGATGCCGCGGCACGCGCGGCCATGACCCGGGACAGCAACTCGCCCAGTTGCTCGCGCGCCTGCATGTTGCGCAGGCCCGGCGTGTTCGGCGACGAGATGTTGACCGTGAGATAGCTGGCATAGGCAGCGAAGCGGGAAACGCCGCGCTCATAATCGCCGATACGGTCGCTACTGTCCTTGTTGGCGCCGATGTTGACGCCGACGATGCCAGGGCGCCCCTTGCGCGCGGCAAGGCGCTTCTCGGCCGCCGCATGGCCTTCATTGTTGAAGCCCAGCCGATTGATCACGGCTTCATCCGCCGTCAGCCGGAAGATGCGCGGCTTCGGGTTGCCGGCCTGCGGCAAAGGCGTGACCGTGCCGACCTCGGCGAAGCCGAAGCCGAGCCCAAGCAGCGCGTCGGGCACCTCGGCGTTCTTGTCGTAGCCGGCGGCCATACCGAGCGGGTTCGGGAAATCGAGACCGCAAAGCCCGACCTTCAGCCGCTCGTCTTGTATCGGCCGCCCGGCGACCGGCAGGCCGCAGCGCAGCGCCGCGATCGACAGGCCATGCGCGGTTTCCGGATCGAAGGTGAACAGCAGCTTCTGGCCAAACCGGTCGAGCACGCTCATTGCTCCTCCAGCGCCGGGAACTGGTGGGTGCCGTCGGCACCAAGCGGCAGCGGCTTGACCCACAGCACGGCGCTCAGTTCCAGCACGCCATAGAGATGCGGAAACAGGGCGCCGCCGCGCGACACCTCGTATTTCAAGGCGTCGCCCAGGCTGGAGCCGTCGATGGCGACCAGCAGAAGGTCGGTCTGGCCCGAGAAATGCTTGGCCGCCGTTTCCCTGGCTTGCGCTGCCGTCGAAAAGTGGATGAAGCCGTCCGCGATGTCGATCGGCGCTCCGGTGAAGCGGCCATTGGCTTCGGCCTCGCGCCAGGGCGCTTCCGGAGTTATCTTGTAGATAATCTGTGACATGGTTGCGCTATAGTCTGAACCAGTCATGCGGGGAAGACCACGCCAAGGGGTCTTCCCCATTTCCGGCGCAAACATGCGATATTTCAGGCTTTGGCCATGGAGGACAACATGCGTCTGCAGCACATCTTGATCCCCGCCGCGCTCGCTTCACTGGTCGCGGCCTCAGCTTATTCGGAAGAAACCGACCGCTACCGGCTGGAGAAGTCTGACAACGGCTATGTCCGCATGGATACGCAGACCGGTGCGATGTCGCTCTGCGAGGAGCGCTCCGGCCAGCTCGTCTGCAAGATGGCGGCCGACGAACGCGCCGCTTTCCAGGACGAGGTCGACCGCCTGCAAACATCGATGAAGTCAATGGACGAGCGCGTCACCAAGCTGGAGAATTCGCTCTCCGTCCGTCTCGAATCGAAATTGCCCAGCGAGGAAGATTTCAACAAGACGATGAGCTACATGGAGCGCTTCCTGAAGGGCTTCATGGGTATCGTCAAGGATATGGACAAGGACAGCGGCGACGGCGTCCAGCCCAACTCGCAGAAGACCTGAGCGCCAAAGGCAAGAGAAAGTGCGGCGCGCTGGTTTTGCCGCTTGAAAACGGCGCGCGGCCCCTCATAATCGTCCGACTGATCCCGAAAAGCCTTGAAATGATCGATGGGATTCGGGGAGGAATATTTGCCGTCAGGCTACACGTTCGTCATCGCCGACGATCACCCGCTGTTTCGCGGTGCGCTGCGCGAGGCGCTTGCCGGCATCGGCAATGTCGCCGCCATCCACGAGGCTGGCGATTTCGAAAGCGCCAAGGCGCTGGTCGTGGCCAATGAAGATGTCGATCTGGTGCTGCTCGACCTTTCGATGCCCGGCGCCAGCGGCCTCTCCGGCCTGATTTCGCTGCGCGGCGTGCATCCAGGGGTACCGTTGGTGGTGGTGTCGGCGCATGACGATCCGGCGACCATCAGGCGCGCGCTCGATCTTGGCGCGTCCGGTTTCATCTCCAAGTCGGCCAGCATGGAGGAGATCCGCGGCGCTGTGCAGACGGTGCTTGCCGGCGACATCGCCGCGCCGGTTGGCGTCGATCTCGGCGTCGAGCGCGATCCCGAAATATCGGACCTGATCAAGCGGCTGCAGGCGCTGACGCCGCAGCAGACACGCGTGCTTGGGATGCTGGCGGAAGGCCTGCTCAACAAGCAGATCGCCTACGAACTCGGCGTCTCCGAGGCCACCATCAAGGCGCATGTCTCGGCCATCCTGCAGAAGCTCGGTGTCGACAGCCGCACCCAGGCGGTGATCCTCCTGTCCAAGATCGGCAGCGACCCGCTGCAGGCGAGCGGCTGATCCGCTCTTGTCGTCGCATCAAGAGACACGATGCCTTATTCGGCAGCCGGCGCCAGCGGCCTGACCCTGGCCATCATCGAGCGCAGCACCGCCGGCTTCAGAGGCTTGTTGATCACCGGCACGTCGAGCTCGCTTGCCGCGGCGCGCACCTCGTTGGAACGGTCGGCGGTGACCAGCACGCACGCCAGATCCTGGCCGTAAGCCGCGCGCAGGGTCCTGATCGCGTCGAGCCCGGTCGCAGCGTCCAGATGATAATCGGCAAGCACGATGTCGGGCCTGCGCGCGCCAGGCCGCAGGAGATCCCCTGACCCGGAGGCGGTATCGACGCTGCACCCCCAGCCTTCGAGAAGCAACCGCATGCCGTCGAGGATACGCGCGTCGTTGTCGATGCAAAGCACTGCGAGCCCGGCAAGCGAGGACGCAATGCGCGCTGGTGCTTTCTCGGTCTCCCGCCTCGGCGCCGCCACAGCCGCCACCGGCAGGATGACGGAAAAACGCGTGCCTTTGCCCGGGTTGGAGAAAATGCGGATTTCGAGCCTGAGCACCCGTGCGATGCGGTCGACGATGGAGAGGCCGAGGCCAAGGCCTTCCGCTTCGCGCGCCCCTTCGTCCAACCGCGTGAACTCACGGAAGACAGTGTTCAGCTTGTCGCCGGCGATGCCGATGCCGGTGTCGATCACCTGGATCTCGGCCAGCTCGCCGCGCCGCCGCACGCCGACTAGGATGCGGCCGTGGCGCGTGTACTTTATCGCATTGGAGACGAGATTCTGGATCAGGCGGCGCAACAGGTTGCGATCGGTCATCACCGTCAGAGACGACGGCATGATCGTCAGCCCGAGCTTTTTCTCGGCCGCCATTGGCCGAAAATCATTGCCGATCTGGCGCAGCAATCCATCGAGGCTGAAGGCGGTGTCATCCGGCTTCATCGCGCCGGCGTCGAGACGCGAGATGTCGAGCACGGCACCCAAAATAGTCTCGACCGATTCCAGCGAGGATTCGATGTTGACCGCCGCCTTGCCGGCCGGCCCCTTGCCGGCCTTCTCGATCAGCGATGAACAATAGAGCCGGGCGGCGTTCAAGGGCTGCAGGATGTCGTGGCCGGCGGCGGCGAGGAAGCGCGTCTTGCCGAGATTGGCCTCTTCGGCCAGCATCTGCGCCTGCGCGAGTTCCTCATTGACGCGGGTCAGTTCGATGGTGCGGGTCTTCACCCGCTGTTCCAGCGATTCATTGGCGCGCTTCAGCGCCAGGTCTTGCTCGACGCGTCCGGAAATGTCGGCATAGGTGGCGACGATGCCGCCATCCGGCATCGGGTTGGACCGCAGCTCCAGGATGCGGCCGCTGGTCTTCAGCTCCATCTGCCAGGGGCTGACGAAACTGGTCAGCCGGTTGAGCATCGTCACACGCTGGTCGGCGGGAATGTCGCCGCGCTCGGCCAAATGGCGCAGGATCTGGTCGAGCGAGACGCCGACCTGCCCCATCTCGTCGGGCAGGTCGAACAGCGCCCGGTACTGGCGGTTCCAGCAGATGAGCCGGAAATCCCGGTCGAAGACGGTGATGCCTTGTTCCATCTGATCGAGCGCGATCTGCAACAGGTCGCGATTGTGCTGCAGCGCTTCGGTCGCGTCGTCGAGCAGGCGGAAGGCATCGCGGGATTCGCGATCGTGGCGGCGGAAGAGCAGCGACAGGATCAGCCGCGCCGAGGAGGAGCCGACGGCGCTGGCCAAAAGCTGCTCCGAAAAGCGGATGACGTCCATGCTCGCTTGCTCCTTGCCGTGCAGCGAGGTGCCGGTGTTCTTCTCGAACGACTGGAAGGAGCGCTCGGTGCGCTCGACGCCGAGATAGCGCCCGATCGTGTCCTTGAGGTCGTTGACGGTTATGGCGGTGCGGAAGCGGCGCAGGCTGGGCATCGGGCCGGCGTCGCGCGGCACGAAGATGGAGGCCTGGATGCGCTCCAGCGGCACCGACGCCCGTGACAGCGAGCCGAGCACGAAGAACAGCGCGTTGATCGACAGGCTCCACAAGACTCCATGGTTCAGCGGCTCAGCGATGGTGCCGAACAGGGCCTGTGGCCGCAGCGCATCGAAGCCGAACAACCCATGCATGATGATGTCGGCATCGGGCGCGGCGAACGAAGGCAAAAGCAGCGTATAACCCCAGACGAGGATGCCGGCGACCATGCCGAGCGCCGCGCCCCGGCCATTGGCGCCGCGCCAGATCAGCCCGCCGATCAACGCCGGCGCGAATTGCGCGATGGCCGCGAACGACATCAGGCCGATCGACGACAGGCGCGCGCTGTTGGTGCTCTCGCGGTAGTAGAGGAAGGCGATGAACAGGAGGATGAAGATCGCTCCGCGCCGCACGTTGAGGATCAGCGTCGACCAGTCTTCGTTCTCCGAGGTCGAGCTCTTGAGCAGGCGGCGCACGAACAGCGGAATGACGAGGTCGTTGGAGATCATGATCGACAGCGCCACGCTTTCGACGATTACCATGGCGGTTGCCGCCGACAGCCCGCCGATAAAGGCCGCCATGGCGAGCACGTCATGGCCCATGAACAGGGGCAGCGACAGCACGTAGAGATCGCTGCTGGTGCCGGCGCCGACCAGCGACAGGCCGGCGAAGGCGATCGGCAGCACGAACAGGTTGATCGCCACCAAGTAGAGCGGAAACACCCAGGTCGCGGTGCGCAGTTCGGCCTCGCCGCGGTTCTCGACGATGGTCACGTAGAACTGCCGCGGCAACAGAATGATGGCGAAGCCGCTCAGCCCCGTCAGCACCAGCCAGGTGGCGAGCGAGGTGTTGTAGCCCATGGCCTGGCGGACATGTGCGTTCTCAGCGAGCTTTGCGAACATGTCGCCCGGGCCGCCGAAGATCAGGAAGGTGACCATGAAGCCGATCGCCAGGAAGGCGGCGAGCTTGACCACGGTTTCGACCGCCACCGCCAGCACCAGCCCGTCCTGGTGTTCCGTGGCGTCGGCATGGCGGGTGCCGAACAGCACCGCAAAAAGCGCCAGGAGCATGGCGACGACCAGCGAGATGTCGCTGACGAACGGATCGAAGGAGGGCGGCGAGCCCGTATAATGCTCGACCATCAGGCTGACCGTGCCGGAGATCGCCTTCAGCTGCAGGGCGATGTACGGCACCGCGCCTATGGTGGCGATCAGCGTGGCGATCGCAGCAACGGCAAAACTCTTGCCGTAGCGCGCGCCGAGGAAGTCGGCGATCGAGGTGATCTTCTCGGTCTTGGCCAGCCGCACGATGCGGTTGAGCAACGGGAAGCCGAACACGAACACCAGCACCGGCCCGGTATAGATGCCGAGGAATTCGAGGCCGCGCTCGGAGGAGAGGCCGACCGAGCCGAAGAAGGTCCAGGATGTGCAGTAGATGGCGAGGCTGAGCGCGTAGATGAAAGGCCGCGCCCGCCCCGGCCCGGAGATGGCCGAGCGTCGGTCGCCCAAGCTGGCGATGGCAAACAGCAGCGTCACATAGGCGATCGCGATGATGACGATGAACAAGCCCTGCACGGCTCGCAATTCCTCCCTGGCCGGTTTGACGCCCGGCCCTCCTGCACGCAACCACAGCTTGGAAGCCGAGTCCATCGCGGCTTTCGGCGCATCGGTGTCTGATGACGTTGGGCAAAAACAAAGCGGTGCTTTCACCCTTTTTCCGGTTTTGCAACCGGGGGTTTTTGTTATTGTGAGCTCGGGCCGGGGCCGAAAGACATTGGTGAGGCGGCAGCGCGGCCGGTCATGACAAGGAGGGTCGCATGCTGAAAGAATTCCAGGAATTCATCTCCAAGGGTAACGTGATGGACTTGGCCGTCGGCGTCATCATCGGCGCGGCCTTTGGCAAGATCGTCGATTCTCTCGTCAACGACATCATCATGCCGATCGTCGGAGCGATTTTCGGCGGACTGGACTTCAACAACTATTTCATCGGGCTTTCCTCGGCCGTCAACGCCACCTCACTGGCGGACGCCAAAAAGCAAGGCGCCGTTTTTGCGTATGGCAGCTTCATTACGGTGGTGCTGAACTTCATCATCCTCGCCTTCATCATCTTCCTGATGGTCAAGGCGGTGAACAATCTGCGCAGGCGGCTTGAGGCCGAGAAGCCCGCGCCCGCGGCAGCGCCTCCACCCGCCGATGTGCAGCTTCTGATCGAAATCCGAGACCTGCTCGCCAGGCGATAAACGGGTCAGTTCGTTCTGGACCAAAACCCCGGTCGCTCGCGGCCGGGGTTTTCTGTTTTCGCATCTGGTAAAGAGCGGCAAACCCGGAGAGAAAGCGGACCTGTTATGAGCCTGATCGAGACCTTGCGCGCCGAAGCCCGTGCGGCGCCGGAAAGCGGTATTGTCGCCGTCGTCAACTACGGCCGGCTGCGCGACGGCCTGATTCCGCTTTGGGCCGGTGAGGGCGACCTGCCGACGCCGGCCTTCATCACCGATGCCGCGTCGAAGGCACTGGCCGGCGGCGAGACATTCTACACCTGGCAGAGGGGCATTCCCGATCTCAGGCAAGCGCTTGCCCGCTACTACACCAGGCATTTCGCCAAGACGTTCCCGGAGGAGCAATTCATCGTCACCGGCTCCGGCATGCATGCCATCCAGCTGGCGCTCGCGGCACTCGCCGGCGCCGGCGACGAGGTGATCTATCTGTCGCCGGCCTGGCCGAATTTCGACGCCGCCGCAGCGATATCGGGCGCCGTTCCGGTGCCGGTCACGCTCGATCATTCCGGCAATGGCTGGTCCTGCGACGTCGAGAAGGTGGCAGCGGCGATCACGCCGCGCACCAAGGCGCTTTTCATCAACACGCCGTCGAACCCGACCGGCTGGACCGCCGATCACGAGACCTTGCAGGCGATCCTCGATCTTGCCCGTGCGAAGAACGTGTGGATCATCGCCGACGAGATCTATTCACTGTTCCACTACGGCCACGGCCGCGCGCCGTCCTTCCTCGACATCGCGACGGCGGAGGACCGCATCCTGTTCGTCAATTCCTTCTCCAAGAATTGGGCGATGACCGGCTGGCGCGTCGGCTGGATCAAGACGCATCCGAGCCTGCAGCAAGTGTTCGAGAACCTGATCCAGTATTCGAACTCGGGCGTTGCCCAGTTCATGCAGCGCGGCGCGATCGCCGCGCTCGACGAGGGCGATGATTTCGTTGCCGAACAGGTCGAGCGGGCGAGGAAGGCGCGCGATCTGGTCTGCGGCATCCTCGGCGTTACCGGCCGAGCCCGGTTTACCGTGCCGCAAGGCGCTTTCTACCTGTTCTTCACGGTCGACGGCATCACGGATTCGCGCAGTGCGGCTTTCGAAATTGTCGACAAGGCCAATGTCGGCCTGGCGCCTGGCACGGCTTTCGGTCCCGGCGGGGAAGCGTTCCTGCGCCTATGCTTCCACCGCCGCCTCGACCAGGTCGAGGAAGCGGCGCACCGGCTGGCGAAATGGATGAAAATAGGCTGAGTCGGTTGGGATGGCCGGTCAGCGTGCGCCAGCAGCTTGGACCGCGACATTCTCCAGTTGATGTCCCGGCATGGACCCTAGGTGTTTAGTCCCGGCATTTGATGGACCGGGTCGAGTCTGAACCGTTCGGGCTCTTTTTTCCAGATTTTG
>NZ_VFVC01000065.1:0-19869 GCF_006441575.1 Mesorhizobium sp. B2-4-12 | reverse complement strand
GAGAAAACTGTTACCTATCTATCCGGTTCAAAGTGTTACCCATCTATCGGCTGGACACCGGCAGGCGGATGAGGGGCAGCGCCGGCGGTCGAAGAATGGATTGAGCCGAGCGCGCCCTCCCATCGAGCGCTCTTACGGGCGCTCGAAAGCAACGATCCGGGGCTGGCGCGGCGCCACGCCTTCGACATCGTCGCCCTGCGCGACAAGGTGGGACGTGTCGAGGAGTTTCCCGATGTCGCCGTGCCCAAGCAGGCGGTTGGAGAGACGACGGAAACCGCGACAGCGTTGGAACTCTGGCTTGGGTTCGAAATGCCGACGTCGCTCCGGCTCGACCGTCTGCTCGCCAACGAACTCGGCATCTCGCGATCAAGGCTTCAGGCGCTGGAAGAGCGGCGATTGCTACTCGTCGATCCAGGCGGCGCAAAAGCCCTGCGCAAGCCGGCTCGCGAAGGAACGACGTTGCGTATCGACCTGACCGGCGAACCTGATCGACAGGTCATTATCGCGGCAGCCCTCAGATGAAAATGAAAAAGGGGCGGCGCACTGGTGTGCCCCACCCCTTTTCAAATGGAGGAACGGAAATTACGCCGCGCCGACCGCCTTGGCCGACTTCTCGAAGCGCTTGCGCTCGTTAGGGTCGAGATAGAGCTTGCGGAGGCGGATGGTCTTCGGCGTCACCTCGACCAGTTCGTCGTCCTGGATCCAGGCCAGGGCGCGTTCCAGCGTCATGCGGATCGGCGGCGTCAGCTTGACCGCCTCGTCCTTGCCGGCGGCGCGGATGTTGGTAAGCTTCTTGCCCTTCAGCACGTTCACTTCGAGATCGTTGTCGCGGGAATGGATGCCGATGATCATGCCCTGATAGACCTTGACGCCCGGATCGATGACCATCGGGCCGCGGTCTTCCAGGTTCCACATGGCGTAGGCGACCGATTCGCCCTGCTCGTTGGAGATCAGCACGCCATTGGTACGGCCGGGCAGCTCGCCCTTATAGGGCTCATAAGCGTGGAACAGCCGGTTCATCACGGCGGTGCCGCGCGTGTCGGTCAAAAGTTCCGACTGGTAGCCGATCAGGCCACGCGTCGGCGCGTGGAAGACGATGCGCTGGCGGTTGCCGCCCGAGGGGCGCAGTTCCACCATCTCGGCCTTGCGCTCCGACATCTTCTGCACGACGACGCCGGCATGCTCCTCGTCGACGTCGATAACGACTTCCTCGACCGGCTCCAGCAGTTCGCCGTTCTCGCCCTTCTGCATAACGACGCGCGGCCGCGACACGGCGATCTCGAAGCCTTCGCGGCGCATCGTCTCGATCAGCACGGCGAGCTGCAATTCGCCACGCCCGGAAACGAAGAACGAATCCTTGTCGGGCGATTCCTCGATCTTGAGCGCGACATTGCCTTCGGCCTCGCGCAGCAGGCGGTCGCGGATGACGCGGCTGGTCACCTTGTCGCCTTCGGTGCCGGCCAGCGGACTGTCATTGACGAGGAAGGACATGGTCACCGTCGGCGGATCGATCGGCTGCGCATGCAGCGCCTCGGTAACGCTCGGGTCGCAGAACGTGTCGGCGACGGTGCCCTTGGACAGACCGGCAATGGCGACGATGTCGCCCGCCTGGGCTTCCTCGATCGGCTGGCGCTCGAGGCCGCGGAAGGCGAGGATCTTGGAAATGCGGCCGGTTTCGATCTGGATGCCGTCATGGTGCAGCACCTTGACCGGTTGGTTGGCCTTCAGCGTGCCGCTCTCGATGCGCCCGGTGATGATGCGGCCAAGGAAGGGATTGGCCTCCAGGATGGTACCGATCATCCGGAACGGGCCGGGATGAACGGTAGGCGCCGGCACATGCTTGATGACGAGGTCGAACAGCGGCGCGAGCTGCTGGTCCTTGGGGCCTTCCGGATTTTCCGACACCCAGCCGTCGCGGCCCGAACCGTAGAGGATCGGGAAGTCGAGCTGCTCGTCGGTGGCGTCGAGCGCGGCGAACAGGTCGAACACCTCGTTGACCACTTCGACATGGCGGGCGTCCGGCCGGTCGATCTTGTTGATGACGACGATCGGCTTCAGGCCGACCTTGAGCGCCTTGCCGACGACGAACTTGGTCTGCGGCATCGGGCCTTCGGCGGCATCGACCAGCACGATGGCTGAATCCACCATCGACAGGATGCGCTCGACCTCGCCGCCGAAATCGGCGTGTCCCGGGGTGTCGACGATGTTGATGCGGGTGTCCTTCCAGTCGACCGAGGTCGCCTTGGCGAGGATGGTGATGCCGCGCTCCTTTTCGAGGTCGTTGGAATCCATGGCGCGCTCGGCGACGCGCTGGTTGTCGCGGAAAGAGCCGGACTGCTTCAGAAGCTGGTCGACAAGGGTAGTCTTTCCATGGTCGACGTGCGCGATGATCGCGATATTACGGAGTTTCATGTTCTGGTCTCGGGAGCGTTGCAGGCAGCAGGCCAAAGGCGCTGCCTCTTTCGGTTGCGCGGCTCATACAAGGTTTTTCGCATTTGCGAAAGAGGACGCATGACACCAAATCCTCATCAAATCTTAAGCATCCTCGTGTGAAATGATTTTGTTAACCAAGGCGGGAACCTTTCATGGCCCGGGCAGTTCGAACGTGATGACCGACAAACTCAACCGTTTTTGGCCGCTCGTCGCATCTGCGGCTTTCGCCACGCTGCTGGCGGCCAACGCCGCGCAGTCGGCCGCGGCGCTGAAGGAAGCACGGCCTGTTCTTCCGACAGATACTTCTTCGGCCCAACAGGTCTTCGCCGACGCGCCCGATGGCGTTGACCCCGTGGTGACCGGCCCGGTCAGCGCCGCTTTCAAGCAGCGCCAGGACGCCGCCAATTGCGACGGCGCCGTCTGGCCGAACATTCCGATGGTCTGCTACCCGGATTGACGGCTGCTTCAACGGCCGTCCCGGGTCGCCTCACGCAGAGCGCACAGGGTCGAGCGTGACCTTGTAAAGCTCGTTGTCGTCACGATCCATCAACCGCACCGTCAGCTGCTCGGTGGCGCCGGATATATCGACCAGGCCGAAGAACTGCAGCCCGGCTGACGGCGGCAGGTTCTGGCCCTGCTCCGCGCTCGGCGCCTTGATGAATTTCAGCTCGGGGCCGAAGGTCATGTCGAAATCGTTAGGACCGAAGGTGCCGGCATGGATCGGGCCGGAGACGAACTCCCAGAACGGGTTGAAATCCTGGAACTGTGCCTTGTCGGGATTGTAGTAGTGGGCTGCCGTGTAGTGGACGTCTGCAGTGAGCCAGACGGTGTTGGTGATGCCGGCGTTCTTGATGTAGCGCAACAGGTCGGCGAATTCGAGTTCGCGGCCTTTCGGCGCGCCATTGTCGCCATTGCTGACCGCTTCGGCGCCAACCTTTTTGGTGCCGTCGTCCCAGACCACGAGGCCGAGCGGCATGTCGGCGGCGATGATCTTCCAGGTCGCCTTCGAGTTCGTCAACTCGCGCTTCAGCCACTTCGTCTGCTGTTCGCCGAGCATGCGCGACTGCGGCGTCATGGTGTCCTCCATGTCGGGGCCGTTGGGGCCGCGATAGGAGCGCATATCGAGGAAGAACACGTCGAGCAGCGGTCCGTGAGCGATCTTGCGATAGACACGACCCGGCTCCGATGGCTCGTAGCGGATGGTTGTCATCTCGTGGAAGGCGCGCGCGGCGCGGGCCGCCAGCACGTGGATGGATTTCTCCTTGTAGCGATCGTCGGCGCTAAGGTTCTTCGAATCCGACCAGTTGTTCAGCACTTCATGGTCGTCCCACTGGTAGAAAGTCGGGCAGATGGCGCTGAGTTCCAGCACGTTCTTGTCCGTCATGTTGTACTTCCACTGGTCGCGATATTCGTCCAGCGTCTCGGCCACCTTGCGCTTGCCGTCGATGAGAACGACGTTCTTCCACTTGCCGCCGCCGGGCAGGTCGACTTCGTCCTTCATCGCGCCATCGGCATAAATGGTGTCGCCCGAATGCAGGAAGAAGTCCGGCGTATGCTTGGCGATGGTGGAGTAGGTCTTCATGCCGGTCTCGTCGATGCCCCAGCCCTGGCCGGCGGTATCGCCCGACCAGGCAAAGCGCACGTCGCGCTTCGAGGACGGCGCGGTGCGGAAACGACCGACGATCGGCTCGGAGATGGCATTGATGTCGGAAAGATCGGCCGCCGACATGCGGTAGAAGATGTCCTGGTCGGAGGCGAGGTCGGTGAGCAGCCGCTTGACCGTATAGTCGCTGGCCGGCGACGTATCGAGCGGCGCCAGCTTCGTCGCATTGGCGAAGCTTTCCGTGGTCGATACTTCGAACATGACGCGCGCGGGGCGGTCGGTACGGGTCCAGACCATGCCGCTGACGGCGTCGACATCGCCGGACTGGACGCCATGGGTGAAGGCCGGACGCTGGCTGGCGCGGGAATAATAGGGCAATGCGAGCCCCGAGGCGCCGAGCAGACCGGCCGCGCTGGCCGAAGTGACGAAGGCGCGGCGGGTCATCGATAACTTCTTCATGGCTGTCTCCTGGATGGCTTTGAACGATGCCACCAAGCTCTGGCCTGAATGTTTCAGGCACATTTCGGAACCATGAAGTTTTGACAACAGCTGCCAATCTCCCCCATCGAGGGGGAGATGTCGCCAAAGGCGACAGAGGGGTCGCCTCGCGTGAAGTGCTAACCTTCATCTGCCGCGGAACGTCGGCGTCCAGTCGAACCGACCCCCTCTGGCCGCTTTTGCGGCCATCTCCCCCTCGAGGGGGGGAGACTGGCGTCCCGCCTCAAGCCGCTTGCGGCTCGGGATCGAATGCCGGCCTGTCGGTGTTGATCAGCAGTGAGATACAGGCCGCCGCGATCGCCGTCATGCCGGCGATCAGGAAGGCCAGCTCGTAATTGCCCTGCAGCTCGCGCATCGTGCCGCCGAAGGCAGCGGCGGTGGCAGCCCCGACCTGATGGCCGGCGACGATCCAGCCGAACACGATCGGCCCACTGCGATCGCCGAAAGCCTCGTTGGCGAGCCGTAGCGTCGGCGGCACGGTGGCGATCCAGTCGAGGCCGTAGAGCACCGCGAAAATGATCAGGCTGGTCGCCGAGAAGCCGGAATAGGGCAGGTAGATCAACGACAGGCCACGGATGGCATAATAGACGCCGAGCAGCTTGCGCGGGTCGTAACGGTCGGTGAGCCATCCTGACAGCGTCGTGCCGATCAGGTCGAAAATGCCCATCATCGACAACAAGCCGGCGGCCTGCACCTCACCGATGCCCATATCGCCGCAGAAGGCGATCAGATGCGTGCCGACCAGCCCGTTGGTGGTGAAGCCGCAGACGAAGAAAGTGGCGAACAGATACCAGAACACCCTTGTGCCGGCGGCGCGGCGCAACGTGTTGAGCGTGTGCGCCAGGAAATTGCCCTGCGAAGCGGGCGAAACCGGTGGCACGTCGTCGGCTCCGGCACCATAGCGAACCATACCGATCGAGGCCGGACGCTCGGGCACCAGCAGCCAGACCAGGGGCAACAGGCAGGCGGTGGCGACCGCGACCGCGATTGCGACCGGCTTCCAGCCGCCCGATTGTGCCAGGGAAGCGATCAGCGGCAGGAAAATCAGCATGCCGGTGGCGCTGGAGGCCGACATTAGCCCCATGACCAGGCCGCGATTGGTCTTGAACCAGCGGTTGACGATGGTGGCGCCGAGCACGCTGGCGACGGCGCCAGAGCCGATGCCGGAGAAGACGCCCCAGGTGATGAACAGGTGCCACGGCTTGGTCATCAGCAGACTGAGCGCGGTCGAGGCCGACATCACCACCAAGGCGGCAAGCAGCGTGCGGCGCAGCCCGATCCGCTCCATCAGCGCGGCCGCGAACGGACCGGTGAGGCCATAGAGCAGGATGCCGACGCCAGCCGCCAGCGAAATGACGTCGCGCCGCCAGCCAAAACTGTTTTCGAGCGGCAGCATCATGACGGCGGGCGCGGAACGCAAGCCGGCCGCGATCAGCAGGCAGAGGAAGATGACGCCGACCACGACGAAAGCGTAGCGCTGGCCAAATGGACGGGATTGGGCTACCATGTTACTGACCGGTACGTTGCAAGATGGGAGCATGTATACGTACCGATCGGTAACATTGTCAATCGAGTCCCATGATGCCAACTGACAAAAATATTGAACTGGCCATCAGCGACGGTCATGCATCGGCGCCGCCGAAGGCCGCCAAGAAGATCCTCGACGTGGCCTATGAGCTGTTCTACCGGCGCGGCATAAGAGCGATCGGTGTCGACGAGATCGTCAAGCGCGCCGGCGTCACCAAACCGAGCCTCTATCGCAGCTTCCCCTCCAAGGACGAACTGGCCGCGTCCTATCTCAGGCAATACGACCTTGAGTTCTGGGAGCGCTTCGACGAGGCCATCGACGCCCATCCGGGCGATCCGCGCGCACAGATCATTGCCTTGCTCACCCGCGTCGGCAAGCGCACGCAGAAACCGGACTATCGCGGCTGCGGCATGACCAATGCGGCCGTCGAATATCCCGAGCGTGGCCATCCGGCACGCGTGGTGAGCGAGGAGAACAAGCAGGAACTGCGTCGCAGGCTGCGTACCATGGCTGCGGCGATGGGCGCGCCAGACGCCGATACGCTGGGCGACGGGCTGCTGCTGCTCATCGAGGGCGCCTATATTAGCGGCCAGCTGTTCGGGCTCGGCGGGCCCGCGCAATCGGTCGCCCGCAACGCCGACCTGCTGATCGAAGCAAGCTTGAAGAAATAAAACTTTCAGGCGCTGCGCAGCCCCTCACCTGCCTGCCGGCATCCTCTCCCCGTATTAGGAGGGGAGAGGGGCGCTCTCATCATCGATTTCGCCAATCGACGGCGTTGCAAAGAGAGCGCCGAGGCAGCGGACGTCCCCTTCTCCCCGTCACTATACGGGGAGAAGGTGCCGGCAGGCGGATGAGGGGCAGCGCAGACGAGACGCGGAGCTTCGCCTAGTCTAGGGCAAGGACAGGCACACCGTCATCGGCGATGTGCCACCCTTCGGCCGGGTCGATAATTAGCCTACTTGCTCGCCTTGGCGCGGTCGACCGCGTCCATGATCATCTTCTTGGCGTATTTGGAATCATGCCAGCCTTCGATCTTGACCCATTTGCCGGGCTCGAGATCCTTGTAGTGCTCGAAGAAGTGCTGCACCTGCTGGCGGGTGATTTCGGGCAGGTGGGTGTATTCGGTGACATTCTCGTAACGCAGCGTCAGCTTCGGCGACGGCACGGCGATGACCTTCTCGTCCTGGCCGGCATTGTCTTCCATGATCAACACGCCGATCGGCCGCACATTGATGACGCAGCCCGGCACCAGCGCGCGCGTGTTGCAGACCAGCACGTCGATCGGATCGCCGTCGCCCGACAGCGTGTGCGGCACGAAGCCGTAATTGCCGGGATAGCGCATCGAGGTGTGCAGGAAGCGGTCGACGAACAGCGTGCCGGCCTCCTTGTCCATTTCGTACTTGATCGGCTCGCCGCCGATCGGCACCTCGATGATGACGTTGACGTCTTCAGGCGGATTCTTTCCGGTGGCTATGGCTTCGATGCGCATGGTTTTGTCCCTCTCTCGGTTGGGAGACCGATAGCGGGCGGCGCAAAATGGCGCAATGCGGCGAATGGTGTTCACGCATGTCAGGCGAGACGCGATCGCGTTCGACGCGTTCAACAATCAGCACAAGATGTTTCAGCGTCGTGATTTTTGCGCGGGATACCTTCTGTAGTCTTCGCCTTCCGCGATTATCCCTCGGCAGTCACTCCCAGATGAAAGCGACCTTCTTCAGCGCTTTCTGCTCGAAGATCTCGACGCCTTCGGCAATGTCGCGGCCGCCGGCGCCGGCATAGAAAGCCAGCGCGTTCTGATTGTCTTCCAGCGCCCACACCACCATGCCTTTCAGGCCATGGTCGGCGAGACGTGCCCTGGCTGCCGAAAACAGCCGCCGGCCTAGACCGATGCCCTGATATTCCGGGCGCAGGTACAATTCGTAGATCTCGCCCTGCTGCTTGAGTTCCCGGGCGCGGTTCTTGCCGATCGTCGCATAGCCGGCGATCGTACCGCCGATCTCGACCACCAGGACGGTCGCGGCGCGGCGAATCGCATTCGCCCACCAGTCGGCGCCGCGGCGGTTGATCATCGATGTCAGCGTGCGATGCGGAATGATGCCGCTGTAGGCGCCGCGCCAGGCCTCGAGATGCACTTCGGCGATGGCGCCGGCGTCGCGCGGTTCGGCTTTGCGGATGTCGATCGTCAGCGTATTCATGATTTGTTAACCATAAACCCGCATCGCCCGATTGCAAAGAGTCAGGGCGGCCCGCCGACCGCTTTCTCGCAATCGGTCCCGACACTGCTGACATTGGACAAAGCCATCTGAGAACGCGTTCAGCCGAGACGCATGACGTGGTTTTCGAGAACCGAAGCGCGGCGGGCGGGCTTTTCAGATTTCGACCAGATGGTCGTCGAGCTCGTTGGTATCGTCCGGCGTGACCGGGAAGTGCTCGGCCAGCACTGCCCCCACCTGCTCGATCGCCTTGACGAAACCGTCGGCAAGCCGGTCGTCGCCGGCATGCGCGGTGAGATCCCGCACGACGCCATCCCAGACCTGCTGGCCGACCTTGTCGTCGATACCCGAATCGGCGACCACCTCTGCATAGCGTTCGGCGATCGACACGAAGATCAGCACGCCGGTGCGCGCCGTGGTGCGATGGACGTTGCGGGCAAGGAACTGCTTGATCGCGTTGGCGTGTGCCGCCTGATAGCGCAGCCGCCGTGGCACCATATGGATGCGCAGGCCGGGCAGCGCCCACAACAGCGCCAGCACGCTGGCCAACGCCAGAAGCTCGGCGATGACGAAATGCGGCAGGCGAATGGCGAGCCACCATGCCTCCAGCCCATAGGCGACGGCGAGGCTGACGATCAGCATGCCGAGTGTCGCCATCAAGGCGGCGGGGGAGAAATAGCCGTCGCTGGCACGCGCCACGACGCAGTAGATCTCGCCATCGGTCCTGGCCTCCGCGGCGCGGATCGCGTCGGCGATGCGTTCATGATCCCGCGGGCTGATCGGTCGTGTCGCCATGCCGTTGCCTCACCAGCCTCCTGACGAACCGCCGCCGCCGGACGAACCGCCGCCGCCCGAAAAACCGCCGCCACCGCCACCCGAAGACCAGCCACCGCCGGAACTTCCGGAAGACCAGCCACCACCGGATGAGGAGCGCCGGCCAGGCTCGAAGGTCATGCCGAGCCAGCGATAACGGCCCGGCCCGAGTTTCTGGCCGAAGATCGGCGGCAGGACGGAAGCCGCGATGCCGCCGAAGAAAATGATCGCCCAGATGCCAATGAAGATGGCGAAGAACAGGTTGTCGGGATTCAACGGCGCCTGCTGGTTGCGCTTGCCTCGCGCTTCGAGTTCCTCCGGATTGCCTTCCAGCACCATGACCATGTCGTCGACGGCCTTGCTGATGCCACCGGAGAAGTCGCCGGCGCGGAAGGCCGGCACCATGTCGTTCTCGATGATCAGCTTGGTGTGCAGGTCGGTCAGCGTGCCTTCCAGCCCGTAGCCGACCTCGATGCGCATCTTGCGGTCATTCGGCGCGACCAGCAGCAGGACGCCGTTGTTCTCCTTGGCCTGGCCAAGCTTCCAGAAGCGGAACAGCCGGTTGGCGTAGGGCTCGATCTCCTCGCCGCCGAGGCTCGGGATGGTGGCGACGACGATCTGGTCGGAACCCTTTTTCTCGAAATCGGCGAGCTTCTGCGTCAACGCTGCTTTGGTGCCGGCATCGATGATGCCGGCGTAGTCGACGACACGCCCGGTGAGGGCGGGAAGATCGGCGGCGAAGACGGTGAGGGGCAGAAGGAGGAGGCAGAGAAGAAGGCCAAGAGTGTTTAGGCAAGCGTTCCTTCGCGCCCCCCTCTGTCCTGCCGGACATCTCCCCCTCAAGGGGGGAGATCGGCCGTAACCACGACCTTCGCCAATCGCCGACATTGCAAGCAGAGCGCCGCCTGCGAAATTGCCAATCTCCCCCCTTGAGGGGGAGATGTCCGGCAGGACAGAGGGGGGTATCAACACGCCAGCGGTCCGTCTTCGCAGAATCAGATGGTAGTCGTTCACCCGCCCTGCTTCGTGCTCGTGCCGAAATCGACCTTCGGCGGCTGCATCTTGTCTTCGGCGACGGTGAAATTGGCGAAGGGCTCGTTGCCGCGGAACCAGAGTGTCGCCCACAGCACCGACGGGAACGTCCTCAGGGTCAGGTTGTAGTCCCTGACCGCCTGGATGTAGTCGCGCCGCGCCACCGCGATGCGGTTCTCCGTGCCTTCGAGCTGTGCCTGCAGCGCCAGGAAGTTCTGGTTGGCCTTGAGGTCGGGATAGGCCTCGGACACGGCGATCAGCCGCGACAGCGCGCTGGTCAGCCCTGCCTGGGCATCCTGGAACTTCTTGAAGGCCTCCGGATCCTTCAGCGTTTCCGGCGTCACGGTGATCTGCGTTGCCTTGGCGCGCGCCTCGACAACCGCGTCGAGCGTGTCTTTTTCGTGCGCGGCGTAGCCTTTGACCGTCTCCACCAAATTGGGGATGAGATCGGCGCGCCGCTGGTACTGATTCAGCACCTCGCTCCAGGCCGCCTTGGCGTTTTCTTCCGCCGTCGGGATCGTGTTGTAGCCGCAGCCGGCGAGCAGCGGCAACACGATTGCCATCATCAGGAAGGCGGGCAGCGTACGGAATATCGATGGTCGGGCAAGGCGCTGGGCAGACATGATGGGTCCCTCGGTAGAAGTTGCATGCGAAGCATTATCACAATCGGCGCGCAAGAAAACGGCTTCGACGGGATGGCTGTCGGCACGGTTACCCTCGGCTGCAAGCCCCTGTGATTGCCCGCGCGAACACGATAAGGTTCGGTCGAAACGGGACATCATCATGGCGGAACGCCAAGACAGCGACACGGAATCGCGCCGTATTCTCGAGCGCGTCGCGCGCGAGACCGATCCGGCCGGCAACTCCTTCGTGGCGAGGACGACGAAAGGCATGCGCGACCATGTCGCGGCGGCCGACGCCGACCGCTCGGACCCAATCGAGGTCTGGGGCACCCGCGTTGGCAGGATACTCGGACTGCTTCTGGCGCTGGGCCTGATGGTCTGGCTCGTGCTTTTCCTCACCCGGGGCAGCTAGGAATCAAAAAGAGAATGAGCGCCGAAAAACCCGACGCACCGCGTGCGGTCATCGTCATTTCCAGCCATGTCGCCCGCGGGTCAGTCGGAAACCGCGCCGCAGTGTTCGCCCTGGAGACACTGGGCTTTCCGGTCTGGGCCGTTCCCACGATCATCCTGCCCTGGCACCCCGGCCATGGGCGGGCGACACGCATCGTGCCGCCGCTCGACCAGTTCAAGGCGCTGATGGCCGACCTCGAGCGGGCGCCATGGCTGGGCGAGGTCGGCGCGGTGCTGTCGGGATATCTCGGTGAGGCCGGTCAAGCCGAAGCCGTCGCGTCACTGGTCGCCGCGGTGAAGGCAAGGACACCCGGCGCCGTCTATATCTGCGATCCGGTGATGGGCGATTCGGGCGGCCTCTATGTGCCCGAGCCCACCGCCGCCGCCATGCGCGACCGGCTGATGCCGATCGCCGATATCGCCACGCCCAACCGCTACGAGCTGGAATGGATGGCCGGCGCGCCGCTGCCCGACCTGAAATCCGTGATCTCGGCCGCGCTCCATGCCGGCCCATCGACGATGCTGGTCACTTCGGCACAGTCGATGATGACTGGCGGAACCGGGAATCTGCTGCTCGACGGCAACCAGGCGCTGCTCGCCGAGCATCGCCTCATCGACAAGCCGCCGAACGGCCTTGGCGACCTCACGGCGGCCGTCTATCTGGCGCGCATCCTCTCCGGTCAGCCGCCGATCAAGGCGCTGCAGTCGACCACGGCGGCGGTCTACGAGATCCTGGCGCGCACCGCCAAGCGCGGCGGCGACGAATTGCAGCTCGAAACCGATTCGCAGAGCCTGTCGCACCCGATGGCGATGGTGCAGCTTCGCCACCTCACGCATCCCGGGCGGGACCGCCGGGCTTGACCACGGCCACCGTCGTGCTTGTCGGCGCCGACGGCTGCAAGGCCGGCTGGATCGCGGTGCGGCGCGATCCGGATGCGGCGCCTTCGGTGAAGGTCTTTGCCAGCTTCGCGGCGCTGCTTGCGGCAGTTCCCGACGACGCTATTGTCGCCGTCGACATGCCGATCGGCCTGCCCGAGTTTTCGAGCAAGGGCGGGCGCGGACCGGAGGCTCAGGTCAGGCCGTTGCTGGGGGCACGCCAGTCCAGCGTGTTTTCGATCCCGTCCCGCGCCGCGCTTTATGCAGACACCGCCGACTTCACCACGATCGATGCCTGGTACGCCGCGCATATCAGGGCAAGCGAGGTCGCCAAGGCTACCTCTGATCCGCCGCGCGGCGTTTCGATCCAGGCCTTTGGCATTTTTTCGAAGATCCGCGAGATCGACAGCTTGCTGATCGCGCGGCCCGATCTACGCGGCCGTGTCTTCGAATCGCATCCGGAAGTGGCCTTCTGCCGGTTGAATGGTGATCAGGCCATGAGTTTGCCGAAGAAGATCAAGGGCAGCATCAATCCGGCCGGCATGGCGGAACGCAAGGTGCTGCTCTGCCGCCACGGCTATGACATGGACTTCCTCGGCCAACCGCCGCCGCGCGGTGCGGCCGCCGATGATTTCCTCGATGCGGCGGTGATGATGCTGATCGCCGGCCGCATCGCCAGCGGCAAGGCCAGGCCGTTTCCGGACCCGCCGCTGGCCGACGGTTTTGGAATACCGGTCGCCATCTGGGCATGACAGTGTCGGCGGACGTCCGATTTTGGCGCATGGCATTTATGGCCAGCCCGCGCAATTCTGCATTGCTCGTAACAGGCTTTTGCCGCTAGAGCCTTTCTCGACCGCAACGCATCGGCCTGAAAACCGAATTCGGGTTTCGGAAAGCACGATGCGTAAAGCAGAATTTGAGCTGCCGCCTCCAACACGGAAAGCCGCCTATGCCTCATCTTCCCGACCACCTTCTCGCCGGTTATCGCAATTTCATGAACGGCCGCTACCTCACGGAGAGCGGCCGCTATCGCGAGCTCGCGCGCGAAGGGCAGGCGCCGGAGACGATGATCGTGGCCTGTTGCGATTCGCGCGCGGCGCCCGAGGCGATCTTCGACGCCGGACCCGGCGAACTCTTCGTGCTGCGCAATGTCGGCAACCTGGTGCCGCCCTACGCGCCGGACGGCGAGTTCCATTCGACCTCGGCCGCGCTCGAATTCGCGGTGCAGAGCCTCAAGGTCAAGAACATCGTCGTCATGGGCCATGGCCGCTGCGGCGGCATCCGTGCCGCGCTCGACACCACGTCCGCGCCGCTGTCTCCCGGCGATTTCATCGGCAAGTGGATGAGCCTGATCGCGCCGGCCGCGGAGACCGTCGCCTCCAGCACATTGATGACGGCGACGGAGCGCCAGACGGCGCTGGAGCGCATCTCGATCCGCTATTCCATCGCCAATCTCAGGACCTTCCCTTGCGTCTCGATCCTGGAGGGCAAGGGGCGACTGTCATTGCACGGGGCCTGGTTTGACATTTCGACCGGCGAGCTCTGGGCGATGAACAAGGAGACCGGCGATTTCGAGCGGCCGGTGCTGGAATGAACGGGACGGCGCGCCAGCTGTCGAACGTCCGGTCGGTCAGTCTCACGGCGGCCGCACTGCTGGCTGCGATTTCGGCAGCACGCGCTGACGACGGCGCCATCATCAACCGTTGGTATTCGGCGCTGCTGGTCGCTGACCGCACCGAACTTTCCGAGCTGCTCGCCGACGACGTCCGCATCAAACTCGACGACCTCGGCGTCGTCCAGAGCAAACAGGAATTCATCGTCTCGATCGACGAATGGAAGAGCGCGATTGCCGGCGCTGCGATCCGTCACCGGATCGAGAAGAGCGAGGGCGGCGTCACCACGGTGATCGCCTGCTACGACTTCCCCGACAACGACATGCTGATGCAGGAAACCTTCGCGGTGACCGACAATCACCGCCAGCTCGCAGGCGGCAATCGCCGAAAACTGCGACGGCTACTGAGGCGGATCGGCCAACTGTCATATTGCGGGCTCGCGGGCAGCGCCCTACATCGGTGACACCCTCCCTTTGACGCCAGCGAAAGACCCTCCATGTCCTCCACGAAAGCCGTCGACCTCGCCGCCCATCCGCTGACCGCGTGGCAGGGGCCGCTCGGCCTGCCTGATTTCACCCATATCGGCGACGGCGACTTTTCCCCGGTCTTCGACGCGGCGCTGCAGGCGCATGAGGCGGAGATCGACGCGATCGCCTCCAATAAGGATGCACCGACGATCGAGAACACGCTTCAGGCGCTGGAACTCGGCGGCGAGGCGCTCGATCACGTCTCGTCGATCTTCTGGTGCCGCGCAGGCGCCTACACCAATGAGGACATCCAGGCGCTGGAGCGTGACATTTCGCCGAAGATGTCGAGGCATTTCTCGGCAATCTCGATGAACGAAAGGCTGTTTGCCCGCATCGACGATCTCTACCACCGCCGCGAGAGCCTGGGGCTCGATGCCGAGACGCTGCGCGTGCTGGAAAAGACCTGGAAAGGCTTCGTCCGTTCAGGCGCCAAGCTCGATGCCGAGGGCAAGAAACGGCTGGCCAAAATCAATGAAGAGCTGTCGTCGCTCGGCACGACTTTCGGCCAGAATGTGCTGGCCGACGAGCGCGACTGGGCGCTGTTCCTGGACGAGGCAGACCTTGCCGGCCTGCCGGACTTTTTGAAGAGCGCCATGGCCGAGGCCGCCGAAATGCGCGGCCAGAAGGGCCGTTACGCCGTCACCCTGTCGCGCTCTATCTACGAGCCGTTCACGACCTTCTCGGAACGCCGCGACCTGCGCGAAATAGCCTTCCGCGCCTTCACCATGCGCGGCCAGAATGGCGGCGTCACCGACAACACGTCCGTGGTGCGCGACATGCTGAAGCTGCGCGCCGAAAAGGCGAAATTGCTCGGCTATGCCTCCTTCGCCGCCCTGAAGCTCGACGACACGATGGCCAAGACGCCGGAGGCGGTGCATGCGCTGCTCGATCCGGTTTGGGAAAAGGCGCTGCAGAAGGCCGCCGCCGACCAGAAGGAACTGGAGCGGCTGGCCGCCGAGGCCGGCAGCAACGAAAAATTCGCCGCCTGGGACTGGCGTTTCTACCAGGAGAAGCTGCGCGCCGAGAAATTCGCTTTCGATGAGGCGGAACTGAAACCCTATCTGCAGCTCGACCGGGTCATCGACGCCTGCTTCGACGTGGCGACACGGTTGTTCGGCATCAGCTTCGAAGAGAAAAAGGGCATTGCCGCCTGGCATCCGGACGCGCGCGTGTTCGTGGTGAAAAATGCCGATGGCAGCGAGCGCGGCCTGTTCCTGGCCGATTATTTCGCGCGGCCCTCGAAGCGTTCCGGCGCCTGGATGAGCGCGCTGAAGTCCGGCTACAAGCTTGGCCACGGTTCGAAGCCGGTGATCTACAACATCATGAACTTCGCCAAGCCGTCCGTGGGCGAGCCCGCATTGCTGTCGGTCGACGAGGCGAAAACGCTGTTCCACGAATTCGGCCACGCGCTGCACGGCATGCTGACCGATGTCACCTGGCCTTCGGTCTCCGGTACCTCGGTCAGCCGCGATTTCGTCGAACTGCCCTCGCAGCTCTACGAGCACTGGCTGACGGTGCCGGCGGTGCTGGAGAAGCATGCGCTGCATGAGAAGACCGGTAAGCCGATGCCGAAGGCACTGCTCGACAAGATGCTGGCCGCGCGCACTTTTGGCGCCGGCTTCGCCACGGTCGAATTCACCGCCTCGGCGCTGATGGACATGGCGTATCACGCCAGGCCGGACGCGCCTGAAGCACCGCTTCGATACGAGGCCGAAACGCTGGAAAAACTAGACATGCCCGACACGATCGCGATGCGTCACCGCACCCCGCATTTCGGCCATGTCTTTTCAGGCGACGGCTACTCGGCCGGCTACTATTCTTACATGTGGTCCGAAGTGCTCGACGCCGACGCCTTCGCCGCCTTCGAGGAAACCGGCGATCCCTTCAATCCCGCTCTGGCCGAGCGGCTGCGGAAGAACGTCTACGCCGCCGGCGGCTCGAAGGATCCGGAAGAGCTCTACACCGCGTTTCGTGGCAAGATGCCTTCGCCCGATGCGATGATGATCAAGCGGGGGCTCGTATAGCGCTGGTAATCTCCTCCCTCGTGGGGGAGATGGCCGCGAAGCGGCCAGAGGGGGTCGTTGCGCGTGGAGCGCTGGCCTTTCCTTTTGCCGTTGCATGGCGTCGTGGCAGTTCGGGCAACCCCCTCTGTCGCCTTCGGCGACATCTCCCCCTCAAGGGGGGAGATCATCAGCGTCACCTCCCCGCGCCCCAAGGATCCGCCACCCTTGGCCACACCGGCCGCTTCAGCTTCTTGTAATCCGTCACCGCCGGATTGCTCGGATAGGAACTCGGCGCCGTGACATAGATGATCTCGGCGGCGATCGGCGCGAAGCCGGCGTAGAAATGGTTGGTCGACTTGATCAGGAGCATGTCCTTGCTCAGTGGATCGACGCCGATGTTGGAAAAAATGTCCGGCTCGAAGGTCTGCGTGCGGTTGGTGTTCAGGATGACGTCGACCTCGGTGCCTTCAATGCGCACCACCGCTGCCGGCCCCAACGTCACCCGGCTCGGCCCGAAACTCTGCCAGCCCTCCGGAACCGCCTTCAGCACCTTGACGCGCGCGTCGATCGGCTCGCCCCCCTGAGGTCCAGCCTTGCCGCCGAAGCGCAGGTCGATGACCGCGCCCTCGCCCGCCGCCAGGCAGAAGGTCACGGCGATCGGGTCCCAGATCGTCGCCACACCGACCTTGTCCAGGCCGCGCACCAGCATCTGGCGCAGCACGAATGTGCCGTCGCCGGGAACGCCGCCGCCGGGATTGTCCCAGATGTCGGCGATGACCACGGGCTTGCCGGGATTTTCGGCGCGAACGGCCAGCGCCCGATCGAGACCGTCGGCGGTGGAGAGCATCGTCATCGCCGTCTTTTCGCGCATCGCGTAGAGCTCGCGCCCCAGCCGCTCCGCCAGCGCATCGCCCCTGGCTTTGTCATTGTCGGTGATGACAAGAATGCGCGTGCCCATTTCCGGCACGTCGGCGGCCATGAAGCCATGGACGACCGACACCGACAGCACGCCGTCCTTGCCGTGCAGCGCCTTGATGCGGTCGACGAAGGACCGCATCGGCTCGCGGCTGGTCGGCAGCACCTGGATCATGCGGCAGTCGAAGGTCGAGATGACGGGCTTGATCTCGCCGCGCGCGGCGGCAAGGCCGAGCTCGACGACATGCTCGCCGCGCTCGTAGAAGTCGGTGTGCGGGAATTCGAGAAAATAGGCCATGATGTCGGACGCCGCCACGCGCTTCGGCGTCAGATGGCTGTGCGGATCGAACTCGGAGGCGATCACCACGTCAGGTCCCACGATCGCCCGCACGCGCTCGAGCAGGTCGCCCTCGCAGTCGTCATAGCCTTGCGCCACCATGGCGCCATGCAGGCCGAGAATGACCGCATCGACCGGCAGCGCCGCCTCGAGCTGCCCCAGGATCTCGTCGCGCAATGCCTCATAGGTCTGGCGCTGCACCAGCCCGCCGGGCTCCGCCCAGGTGGCGGTGCCTTCGACCACTGTCAGGCCTTCGGCGGCCGCGCGCCGGCGCAAGGCGATGATCGGCGAGGAGCACAGCGTCGGCGTCTCCGGATGCTTGCCCGGTCCGGCGTAGAACGCCATTTCGAACGAGGCCCGGTCGGTCGGCACCGGCGAGAAGGTGTTGGTTTCCGTCGCCAGCGAGGCGGTGAAGATGCGCATTGAAACTCTCCGTGGACAGCTACGGCTATTATCTCCAGCAATTCCGGATGGAAAACCGCTGAGCACTTTTCCTGGAATTGCTATTTTACGGCCCCGAGCGCCAGGCCCCGCACGAGGTAGCGCTGCAGCCAGATGAACAGGATCGCCACTGGCAGCGTCGCCAGCAGCGTGGCGGCCATGACGTGGTGCCACTCGATCGTGTAGCGGCCGGCGACCAGCGAGAACACCTGGATCGGCAGCGTGTAGCTCTCCTGGCTGCGCAGCATGGTCAGCGCCACGACGAACTCGTTCCAGGCATTGATGAAGGTGAAGATCGCGGTCACCGCGATGGCCGGCAGGCAGAGCGGCAGGAACACCTTGCGCAGGGTGAGCCAGCGGCTGGCGCCCTCCATCCAGGCGGCCTCCTCGAGATCGCGCGGAATGGTCTCGAAATAACTCTGCAGCATCCAGACGGTGAAAGCGACATTGAAGGCCATGTAGATGAAGCCGAGCGCGGTCGTCGATTCGACCAGCCCCCAGGCCGCCATAAGCCGGAACAGGCCAAGCACCAGCACGATCGGCGAGATCATCTGCGAGATCAAAAGGAACTGGCGGAAGACACCGTAGCCGGCAAAGCGAAAGCGCGACATGGCATAGGCGGCCGGAACGGAGATGAGGATGGCACCGATCGTGGCGATAACAGACACATAGAGCGAATTGGCCAGCGCCTGGCCGAAACCGGTCGCCACCCACATGTCGGAGAAGTTGGACCAGCGGAACTCGCTCGGCCACCATGTCGGCGATAGCACTTCGGTCCGCGGCTTGACCGCGGTCAGGAACATCACCGCGAAGGGAAAGAGCGTCACCACGATCAGCGGCGCCAGCAGCAGCCAGGCGATGATCGTGCGCTTCAATTTGGCCGTCATGAAGCCATTTGTCATGCGCGTTGCTCCCGCATCGCCAGCCGCACATAGATCATGGTGAAGATCAGCAATATGGCGAACATCACCAGCGACACCGCCGAAGCCTCGCCCAGTTTGCCGATGCGGAAGGCGAGCTTGTAGAGGTGGGTGACCAGGATATCGGTCGAATTGGCCGGCCCGCCCTGCGTCATCACCCAGATGATCGGGAAGGAATTGAAGACGTAGATCGTGTTGAGCACGATGGCGATGTTGATGAACGGCTTCAGGAGCGGAAAGGTGATCTCGCGGAACTGCTGCATTGGCGTTGCTCCTTCGAGCGCCGCCGCCTCATAGAGATCGTCCGGGATCGACGACAGGCCGCCAAGGAAAATCGTCGTGGTGAATGGCACCGTCACCAGTATGCCGATCAGCACCTGCATCGGAAACGCCGTTTCGGCGCTTGCAAGCCACTGGACGTTATGGTCGATCAGGCCGAGCCCGATCAGCGCCGAATTGAGCATGCCGCTTTCGCCGCTCAATGCCCAGCGCCAGACCACAGCCGTCATGGTCAGCGACACCGCCCAAGGCAGCATGAT
Source organism: Mesorhizobium sp. B2-4-12 (assembly GCF_006441575.1). Taxonomy (NCBI): domain Bacteria; kingdom Pseudomonadati; phylum Pseudomonadota; class Alphaproteobacteria; order Hyphomicrobiales; family Phyllobacteriaceae; genus Mesorhizobium; species Mesorhizobium sp. B2-4-12. The sequence goes on along the minus strand of NZ_VFVC01000065.1, from coordinate 505 downwards.
GATGACGCGGGCCAGCCCGCGACCATGGAAATCGGTGTTGAGGATCATCGCCACCGGGATGGACAGCAGCAGCGCACCGCCGACCACCAGCACGGTCCACAGCCCGGTGCGCCACAGCGCGGCGACGAAGTCGGGATCGGCAAACAGCGCCGAGAAATTAGCGAGGCCGCTGAACTCGTGCAATTGCCCGAAGCGATTGACGTCATGGGTCGATATCTGGATCAGGTCCCAGACCGGCCAGAAGATGACGACCGCCGCCAGGAACAGGCTGGGCAAGGTCAGGAGATAGGGCAAGGTACGATTTTGCATCGGCTGGCCTGTACCGCGTTGTGAGGCATCAGCAGCGCTGGTTTGCCAGCTGGACTAATTCTGATCTGTTCTTCGCTCAGTTTCGAACTCTTTCCCGGCGTCGGCGCTGCCCCTCACCTGCCTGCCGGTGTCCAGCCGATAGATGGGTAACACTTTGAACCGGATAGATAGGTAACAGTTTTCTCCCTCATGATGG
>NZ_VFVC01000064.1:0-20902 GCF_006441575.1 Mesorhizobium sp. B2-4-12 | reverse complement strand
CTGAAGAAGGTGACCGGCTGCACCAAGATCAACACCGGCGCGCTCGGCAATATCGTGCGCCAGCTGCACATCCATGTCATTGCACGGTCTGAAGGCGATCCCGGCTGGCCCGGCCCGGTGTGGGGGCACGGCCTGCGCGAGCCGTATCAACGGTCCGATCTGCGCCGGTTTGCCGAAACGATAAGGGCGGCGCTATAAGCCTTTCCCGTGTCCATCCCAGAGCACCAGAGTCCCCATGAGCTTCCGCCTGTTTGACGCGCCAATGCGCGAGCCGAGCCAGTTTGTCGGCTTTGCCGGCAACACGATCGACCGGCAATCCGAGAAACGCGCCGACGATTCGGTCGACAGGGCTCTCGCGGATCCGACGGCGCGGCTGCTTTTGATGAATGGCGGCCGGCTGTACCTGAAATCCGGCAATGGCAGCGGTTTTGATCCCTGGTTCGGCGTCGCCGAAAGCCAGCCTTTCACGCCCTTCTTCGACCAAAGCGTGCTGCTCGGTTTTTCCGGACAGGGACCAGTGCTTGCCGTACCGGCGGGCATCGACGACGAACAGCTGTCCGAGACAGTCAAGGCGATCGACTACCGGTCGGTCTATATGCAGGGGCTGATCGACGAGGCGGCTGCCGGGGCAATGGCGCAAGGAGCCGCCCTGCTCGCCTGGCATGCCAGCCATCGCTTCTGCAGCAAATGCGGCACCCAATCGCAGATGCGGGCGGGCGGCTACAAACGGCATTGCCCGAATTGCGGCACCGAGCATTTCCCTCGCACCGACCCGGTGGCGATCATGCTGACGGCGACGCGGGAGAAATGCCTGCTCGGGCGTGGCCGGCACTTCGCGCCGGGCATGTATTCGGCGCTTGCCGGGTTCATCGAGCCGGGCGAGACGATCGAGGCGGCGGTGCGCCGCGAAACGCTGGAGGAGGCCGGCATCCGGCTCGGCCGCGTCGTCTATCATGCCAGCCAGCCTTGGCCGTTCCCCTATTCACTGATGATCGGCTGTTTCGGCGAGCCGCTCAACGAAGACATCCAGGCCGATCTCAACGAACTGGAAGACTGCCGCTGGTTCTTGCGCGACGAAGTGCGCTCGATGCTCGCCCGCGAGCATCCTGGCAACCTGATCACGCCGCCGAAAGGAGCCATCGCGCATCACCTCATCCGCGCCTGGGTCGACAGCGCATAGCGAATACTGAAAGTCATTGCAGGAGAGGCAAATGATCCGCCACACCGTCGTCTTCACGCTGAAGCATGCGCCGCACTCGCTGGAGGAAAAGTGCTTTCTGGTCGACGCCAGGAAAATCCTCTCGGCGATCCGGGGCGTCACCGATTTCGAACAGTTGCGGCAGGTGAGCCCCAAGAACGACTATCGGTTCGGCTTCTCGATGGAGTTCGCCGACCAGGCCGCCTACACCAGATACAACGATCATCCCGACCATGTCGCCTTCGTGCGTGACCGCTGGGTGCCGGAGGTCGAGAAATTTCTCGAGATCGATTACGTGCCACTGGGCGCGGTGATTTAATCGGCCACTTTCCACTGCTCGCGCGACTGGCTGGCCGGATAGACACCGAGAATCCGCACCTCGCGTGAAAAGAAGCGAAGCTCGTCCAGCGCCAGCTTGACCAGCGGATCGTCGGGATGGCCTTCGATATCGGCGTAGAAAAGCGTCGCCGTGAATGCGCCCAGCTGATAGCTCTCCAGCTTGGTCATGTTGATGCCGTTGGTGGCGAAGCCGCCCATCGCCTTGTAAAGCGCGGCCGGCACGTTGCGGACGCGGAACATGAAGGTCGTCATCATCCTGACGTCAGGTGACGGGCGCTCGGCCCACTGCTTGTTCTTGGTCAGGACGACGAAGCGGGTGACGTTGGAATCGGTATCCTCGACATTCTCCTCGATGATATCGAGCCCGTAAAGCGTCGCCGCTAGCGCCGGCGAGAGAGCGGCCATGGTGCGGTCCTTGACCTCGGAGACCATCTTGGCGGCGCCCGCCGTGTCGCCAGCGACGACCGCCTTCCAGCCGTTCTTGCGGATGTATTTGCGGCACTGGCCAAGCGCGTGGATGTGGCTGTGCACGGTCTTGATCTCGTCGCGTTTGACGCCGGGCAGCACCATCAGCTGGAAATGGATCGGCAGGAAATATTCGCCGACGATGTGAAGCCTCGATTCCGGCAGCAGGTGATGGATGTCGGCAACGCGCCCGGCGATGGTGTTCTCGATCGGGATCATGGCGAGATCGGCCTTGCCGGTCTCGACCGCGTTGAACGCGTCCTCGAAGGTCGGGCACGGCAACGGCTCCATCGAGGGATAGACGTTGCGGCAGGCGGTGTCGGAATTGGCGCCCGGCTCGCCCTGGAAGGATATTCTGTCGGTCTTTTCAGGCATGCCCAGATCTCGATTCACAGTGTCTCTGTTCGGAGGGATCAGTTTGAAAGGATGGTTCGGGCGCGCTCAAGGTCTTGCGGCGTGTCGACGCCAAGCGGCAGCGACTGGACGACCTCGGCGTCGATGCGCATGCCGGCTTCCAGCGCCCGCAACTGCTCCAGCCGCTCGCGGCGCTCGAGCGGCGACGGCTTCAGTGACACGAAGCGCTCAAGCGCGGAACGCCGATAGGCGTAGAGGCCGATATGGTGATAAAGCGGCCCCTCGCCCCATGGCGCGGTGGCACGGGTGAAATACAGCGCCCTTAGCCTCTTGGCGGACAGAGGCGAACCGACGACCTTGACGACGTTGGAATTGGTCTTTTCCTCCTCGCGTACGATCTCGACGCAGAGCGTGGCGATATCCACGGCCGCGTCCTCGAAAGGCCAAAGCGAGGCGGCGATGATGTCGGGATCGATGGTCGGCAGGTCGCCCTGCACATTGACGATCGTTTCGACCTCGCGCCGGGGATCAAGCTCGACCAGCGCCTCGTGGATGCGATCGGAGCCGGATTCGTGATCGACGCGTGTCATCACGGCCTCGAAACCATGCTCGCGCACCGCGTCGGCCACGCTTTGCGTATCGGTCGCCACCACCACGCGGCCGAGGCCTGCTTCGGCCGCGCGGCGGGCGACATGCACGATCATCGGGGCGCCGGCGATATCGGCCAGCGGCTTGCCCGGCAGGCGGGTCGAGGCCATGCGGGCGGGGATCAGGATCAAGGTGGACATGGCTATGGCAAGGCGTTCGAAAAGAGGAGGGGAAAAGTGGCAAAAGGTCTCACTGGAAGCGCCCTTATAGGTGTTGCAACGCCCGAGCAAAAGACCTAGTTTCCGCGCGATTTGACCGGCTCTGGAGGGCGGGTCTCGATACCGACGGACGGAGTGGACGGATCAGTCCGCCGGAAAAGGGAGCAAGGGGCGTATGGATTCCAACGAAGTCAACAAACTGCTCGCCGGATTGCTCGGAACCGTTTTCGTCGTCTTCTCGGTCGGCCTGGTCTCGGACGCGCTGTTTGCCTCGCCGGCTCCGGAAAAGCCAGGCTTCGCCATCGAGGCCGCGGAGCCCACCGAAGGCGGCGCTGCCGCCCCGGCCGCGGAGGCCAAGCCAATCGCCGACCTGCTGCAGAACGCCAATGTCGAGGCGGGCGCTGCCGTCTTCAAGAAATGCCAGGCCTGCCATTCCGGCGAAAAGGGCGGGCCGAACAAGGTCGGCCCCGATCTGTGGGACGTCGTCGACCGTCCGGTCGCCGAACATGAAGGCTTCGCCTATTCGGCCGGCATGAAGGAATTCTCCAAGGGCGGCACCGAGAAGTGGACCTACGACAACATCAACCACTTCATCACCTCGCCGAAGAAATTCGTGAAGGGCACGGCCATGGGTTTCGCCGGCCTGCCCAAGGACGAGGACCGCGCCAACGTCATCGCCTATCTGCGTACGCTGTCGGACAATCCCAAGCCGCTGCCGGCACCGGGTGCCGCCGCGGACGCTTCCGCGCCCGCCAAGCCAACCAGCGGAGCCGCTCCGGCAAAGCCGGCTGATGGCGCCGCACCGGCCAAGCCGGCCGCTCCCGCTGCACCTGCACCGGCGGCACCGGCGCCTGCCAAATAACCAAAATATCATCTCATGATCTTGAAAAAGCCGGGTTCAGCCCGGCTTTTTCGTTGAGATAACACCGGGTGCGGCGACAGAGCCGGGCGATTGCGGTTTTCACGCGCGCCAAATCATCTAGGATCGCCTTTCTGGATGATCTGGCATGTACCGCGAAGAGGATAGTGCATGACGATTGGCCGAATGCTTCTCAAGTCGCTGCTGGCGGCGGTCCTGCTGGCGGCGGGCTTGCAGACGACCCTGGCCGACGAGTGGCGGACCACCTCGTCGCTAATCGGCCAATCCAAATACGGCGACAACTTCCAGCACTATGACTACGTCAACCCAAACGCGCCCAAGGGTGGCACGTTGAATTCGGTGCTGCTCGGCACCTATGACAGCTTCAACCCCTATATCGTCCAGGGATCGCCAGCGGCCGGCCTGGTGGGATTCGGTGGCGGCCTGCTCTACGACACGCTGATGGAGCAGGCGACCGATGAAGGCAGCACCAGCCATCCGCTGATCGCAGACGCCTATAAATATCCGGCCGACTATTCCTCGGCGACCTACAGGCTCGACCCGCGCGCGAAATGGCATAACGGCCAGCCGATCACCGTCGACGACGTGATCTGGTCGTTCCAGGTGCTGAAGGCGAACAGCCCGCAATACAGTCGTTATTTCGAGAACGTCACTGATGCGGTCGCGGTCTCCGACCACGAGGTCGAGTTCCATTTCAACCAGAAGGGTAACCGCGAGCTGCCGAAGATCATCGGCGATCTCGCGGTACTGCCGAAGCACTGGTGGGAAGGCACGGATGCCAACGGCAAGAAGCGCGACGTCACCAAGCCGACTCTGGAAATCCCGCTCGGCTCGGCGGCCTACAAGATCGCCAGCTTCAAGCCGGGCTCGGAAATCGTCTGGCAGCGCGTGCCGGACTATTGGGGCGCCAAACTGCCGGTGAAGATCGGCCGCGAGAATTTCGACACGCGCCGATACACCTACATCCTCGACGACAATGCCGCCTGGCTTGCCTTCACCAAGGGCGGCCTGGAAGATATCAACCGGGAATACAGCTCCCGCAAATGGGCGACGGCCTACAATTTCCCAGCCATCCAGGCCGGCGACGTCATCAAGAAGGATTTTCCAACCCAGTCGCCACAACCGATGCAGGGCTTTGTCCTCAACCAGCGGCGGCCTTTGTTCCAGGACCGGCTGGTCCGGGAGGCACTGACTATCCCGTTCGATTTCGAGAGCATGAATCGCACCTTGTTCTTCGGCTTCAATACCCGCACATCAAGCTATTTCCAGGGGACCGAACTGGCATCCAGCGGCTTGCCGCAGGGCAAGGAACTGGAAATCCTGGAAAAATATCGCGACAAGTTGCCGCCGGAACTCTTCACGCAGGAATTCAAGTTGCCCGTCTACGACTCCCCGCAAGCGGAGCGAAAGTATCTGAAGCAGGCGGTCGATCTCTTCGCCAAGGCCGGCTGGGTCATCAAGGGCGGCAAGATGGTCAACACCAAGACAGGCGCGCCGTTCAAGTTCGAGATCCTCGGCTGGAATGAAACCGACCAGGTGATCGCCAGTCCCTACATCGCCAATCTGCGCAAGATCGGTGTCGATGCCTCGCTGCGCATCATCGATCAGACGCAATACATCAACCGCGTCAACAACTTCGATTTCGATGTCGTCACGGGCCTGTTCGGCCAGTCGGACTCACCCGGCAACGAGCAGCGCGATTTCTGGAGCTCGAAGGCCGCCGACGCACCTGGTTCGCGCAATCTGATGGGCATCAAGGATCCTACCGTCGACGCGCTGATCGACCGCATCATCTTCGCCACCGACCGCGATGATCTCGTCGCCGCCACCCATGCGCTCGACCGTGTCCTGCTGTGGAACTTCTACGTGGTGCCGCAATACCATCGGTCCGCGGTTTGGCTGGCCTATTGGGACAAGTTCAAGTTCCCCGACAAGCAGCCCGCCTATGTCGGTGCCGATATCGATTCGTGGTGGATCGACCTCGACAAGGAGAAGGCGCTGGCGGCCAAATACAAGGGCGGCAATTGATGGCGGCTCTTCCCCGCCGCGACTTTCTAGCGCTTGGCGCGGCTGCCGCTGCCGCGGCTCTGTTGCCCGCAAAAGCCTTCGCAGACATCGCGACAGGTACAAAACTGCATGGGCTCTCCGCCTTCGGCGATCTCAAATACAAGCCGGATTTCACCCATTTCGACTATGTCAATGTCGAAGCACCGGCTGGCGGTGTGTTCAACTTCGCCCCGCCGAACTGGGGCTACAACCAGGATACGCAGACCTTCAACACGCTGAACTCCTTCGTGGACAAGGGCGATGCGCCGCCGCGCATGGAGATGTGTTTCGATGCGCTGATGGTGCGGGCGCTGGACGAACCCGACGCCGTCTATGGCCAGATCGCCGACGGCGTGTCGCTGTCCGACGACCGCAATGCTTTCACCTTCTCGCTTCGCCCCGAAGCGCGTTTCCATGACGGCACGCCGCTGACGGCGCAGGATGCCGCTTTCACCTTCAAGCTCTACAAGGACAAGGGCCACCCCGACCTGTCGCTGTCGCTGACGCATCTGGTCGATGCCGTCGCCGTCGACGACCGCACGCTGCGGCTTACCTTTTCCGGCAAGCAATCGGCCCGCACCGTGCTCAATGTCGTGGAATTCCCGATCCTGTCAAAGGCCTTCTACACGGCCAACCTGTTCGACTCCTCGCAGTTGAACCCGCCGCTCGGCTCCGGCGCCTACAAGGTCGGGCGCTTCTCGGCTGGGGCATGGATCGAATATGACCGGGTGGCGGACTATTGGGGCCGCGACCTCCCGGTCAATCGCGGGCAGAACAATTTCGACCGCATCCGCATCGAGTTCTACCAGAACCGCACGGCCGGTTTCGAAGCCTTCAAGAAAGGCGAAATCACCTATCGCGAGGAATTCACCTCGCGCGTCTGGGCGACCGCCTATGACTTTCCAGCCCTGACTGCCGGCAAGGTCGTCAAGCACGAATTCCCCGCCGAAAAGCGGCCGACGATGCAGGGGACGGCGGTCAACCAGCGGCGCGAACAGTTTCGCGATCCGCGCGTGCGCCAGGCGATCGCGCTCTGCTTCGATTTCGAATGGACGCGACGCAACTTCTTCTACGGCTCGTACGAGCGTTCGCAATCCTGCTTCGAGAAATCCGATTTTCGTGCCGAAGGCCTGCCATCGCCGCAGGAATTGGCCCTGCTGGAGCCGTTGCGCGGCCAGCTTCCGGCCGAAGTCTTCGGCAAGGCGGTGACGCAGCCCGCGTCCGACGGCTCCGGCCGCGACCGCAAGCTGCTTGGCCAGGCGGCAAAGCTTCTCAACGCGGCGGGCTGGAAGCGGACGGGCGATTTCGTCGTCAACGACAAGGGCGGCAGGCTTTCGGCGGAATTCATGGTCGACGATGATACCTTCGTGCAGGTCTATTCGCCCTGGGTCGCCAACATGAAGGCGATCGGCATCGATGCCACGATCCGGCTGGTGGATTCGGCGCAATACCAGGCGAGACAGGCGACATTCGATTTCGATCTTCTGTCGGCCGCTTTCTCGTTCAGCGCCACGCCGACGCGCGACGATCTCGAAGTCTTCTTCCACTCCAGAACCGCCAACCTTTCGGGCTCGCGCAACCTGCCAGGCGTGTCAAACCCCGCTATAGACACGCTGATCGACGCGGTTGGGGCAGCCAAGGACCGTGAAAGCCTGACAGTCGCGATGCGGGCACTCGACCGGGTCTTGCGCGCGCGGTGCGATTGGATTCCTAGTTGGTTCCTGGCGAATCACCGAAGCGCCTATTGGGACATGTTCGGCTTTCCCGAGCAGAAACCCGATTTCGGTTTTCCGGTCGAGGCGCTGTGGTGGGTCGATAAAGGCAAGGCGGCAAAAATTGGCAAAGGCTGAGATCTCAGTCCAAAGAGGGCAGGAAGCCTGATGGGCGCCTATATCCTGCGCCGCATCCTTTTGATGATCCCGACCCTGTTCGGCATCATGGCGATCTCCTTCGCCGTCATCCAGTTCGCGCCGGGCGGCCCGGTCGAACAGGTCATCGCCAAGCTAACCAATCAGGGCGGCAGCGACCGCCTCGGCGGCGGTGGCGGCGATGCGGGCGGTTCCAATTTCGACGCCGCAGGCGACGTCGGCTCGAAATATCGCGGCGCCCAGGGGCTCGATCCAGAATTCATCAAGAAGCTCGAGAAGCAGTTCGGCTTCGACAAGCCGCCGCTCGAGCGCTTCGGCATGATGCTCTGGAACTATGCCCGTTTCGACTTCGGCAACAGCTATTTCCGCGATATTTCGGTGCTCGACCTGATCCTCGAGAAAATGCCGGTTTCGATTTCGATCGGACTTTGGATCACGCTGCTGTCCTACCTGATCTCAATCCCGCTCGGCATCCGCAAGGCGGTCAAGGACGGCAGCCCGTTCGACGTCTGGACCAGCGGCGTCGTCATCGTCGGCTATGCCATTCCAGGCTTCCTGTTCGGCATCCTCCTGATGGTGCTGTTTGCCGGCGGATCCTTCTGGGACTGGTTCCCGCTGCGCGGCATCGTCTCGGACAATTGGGATCAATTGTCATGGCCGGGCAAGATCGTCGACTATTTCTGGCACATGACCCTGCCGCTGACGGCGCTGGTGCTGTCGGCCTTCGCCACGACGACGCTGCTCACCAAGAACTCGTTCCTGGAGGAAATCCGCAAGCAGTATGTGGTGACCGCGCGCGCCAAGGGCCTGTCGGAAAGGCAGGTGCTTTACGGCCACGTGTTCCGCAATGCCATGCTGATCGTCATCGCCGGTTTTCCCGGCGCCTTCATCTCGGCCTTCTTCACCGGGTCGCTGCTGATCGAGAACATCTTTTCGCTCGACGGCCTTGGTCTGCTCGGCTTCAGGTCGGTGGTCGAGCGTGACTATCCGGTGGTGTTCGCCAACCTCTACATCTTCTCGCTTCTTGGACTGTTCATCGGATTGCTGTCCGACCTCATCTACACCTGGGTCGATCCGCGCATCGATTTCGAGCGGAGAGACGTCTGATGTCTGAGGCAAGCGTTACTGCGGGCGCGGTACCGGTCCGGATCCCACGGCCGTTTCTGTCGCCGCTCAACAAGCGCCGCTTGCAGAATTTCAAGGCCAACCGGCGCGGCTTCTGGTCGTTGTGGATTTTCCTGATCCTGTTCGTGCTGTCGCTGTTTGCTGAATTCATCGCCAACGACAAACCGATCATCGCCTCCTACAAGGGAGAAATCCTGTTTCCGGTGCTGGTGGCCTATCCGGAAGAAAAGTTCGGCGGCTTCTACGCCGTCACCGACTATCGCGATCCGGTGATCCAGGACGAGATCAGCGCCAACGGCTGGATGATCTGGCCGCCGATCCGCTACTCCTACCAGACCGTCAACAACGCCATTCCCGAAGCCGCGCCCGCAAAGCCGTCCTGGCAGTATGACGCCAAGACGCGCTGCAACCAGTATCCGAAAGGGGCTGATGATCCTGCCTGCATCGTCGGCAATTGGAACTGGCTGGGCACCGACGACCAGGCGCGCGACGTGTTGGCGCGCGTCATCTACGGTTTTCGCATTTCGGTGCTGTTCGGCCTGATCCTGACCGCCGGGTCGGCCTTGATCGGCGTCGGAGCCGGTGCCGTGCAGGGCTATTTCGGCGGCTGGACGGATCTGCTGTTCCAGCGCTTCATCGAAATCTGGTCGGCCATACCCGTGCTCTATCTGCTGCTCATCGTCGCCGCCATTCTGCCGCCGGGCTTCTTCATCCTGCTCGGCCTGATGCTGCTGTTCTCCTGGGTGGCGCTGGTCGGCGTGGTGCGGGCCGAGTTCCTGCGCGCCCGCAACTTCGAATATGTCAACGCGGCGCGGGCCCTCGGCGTGCCCAACCGCACCATCATGTTCCGGCATCTGTTGCCCAATGCCATGGTGGCGACGTTGACTTTCCTGCCCTTCCTGCTCTCGGGCTCGATCTCGACGCTGACCTCGCTCGACTATCTCGGCTTCGGTCTGCCGCCCGGCTCGGCCTCGCTCGGCGAACTGCTGAAACAGGCGCAGCGCAACCTGAACGCGCCGTGGCTCGGCATTTCCGGTTTCGTCGTCATCTCGCTGATGCTGTCGCTGCTGGTCTTTGTCGGCGAGGCGACGCGCGACGCCTTCGATCCGCGCAAGACGTTCAAATGAGGGGCAAACTGGCATTCGGAATGCTATATTCTCGGTATGGCAATTCGCATAAAAGTGGCCATATGCGTCAATTGGCGAAATGATTGGTGGCTGTGACCAGCGCATCACAAATGGCAGCCACGCCGCACACCCATGAGAGGACCTCGCCATGAATAAGGTCATCCTTGAGCATTATCCGGCATCGAAACTCCCCGATGAATTGCGATCGGGTATAGCCTTGGGTGCCTCGGTTACGGTTACTGTAGAAGAGGAAGCCAAAAGGCCTCTCGGCCGCGAACAATTGCTTGAACTTATGCAAAATGCTCAGACCAGCGCGCCGGGAACGAGCCTCGAAGAGGCTGTCGCACGCGTTCGTGCCCTCCGTGATGAATGGGAGGATTGATGGCCGCCTTCCGGCTTTATATCGATACGAACATTTTCATCTACGCTTTTGAGAACAATGATGCACTCGCAAAAAAGCTGCTTCAGCTCATTTCATTGAACGGGGATAGACAGCAGCCTTTCCTCGCGACAAGCGAGATCGTGCTGGCGGAATTGATGGTTGACCCTCTGAAAAAAGGCAACGAGTCGCTTGTCGAGCTCTATGACAATATTTCGATTGGCAACGCCTTTGTCTTAGTCGGGACGGTAACTCGCGAGGTTCTGTGGCACGCGGCACAGCTCCGTTCGAAATTCGTTTCTCTCAGGCTACCGGATGCGATTCACCTTGCCACGGCCATGCACTTCGGCTGCACGCAATTCCTGACGGCCGACACCAGGTTGAAAGATGCCTATTCTCTCGCGCCAGAGCGACTCGTTCCGCCTCAAATGACAGCGGAAATTTCGGTCATGCGACCGGAGATTGCCGCCCTGGACAAAGCTATCGCGGAAATTCAGGGATGAGTGCTCCCCTGCTCAGCGTACAGGACCTCAGCGTCGCCTTCAGCCAGGGCGGCGGCCAGTCCGTAGCCGTCGACCATATCTCCTTCGATATCGCCAAGGGCGAGACGGTGGCGCTGGTCGGCGAATCCGGCTCCGGCAAGTCGGTCTCGGCGCTGTCGGTGCTGAAGCTGCTGCCCTATCCCAGCGCCAGCCATCCGTCGGGAAAGATCCTGTTCCAGGGCGCCGACCTGCTGGCGATGAGCGAGAAGCAGTTGCGCCAGGTGCGCGGCAACAAGATCACCATGATCTTCCAGGAACCGATGACCTCGCTCAATCCGCTGCATACGATCGAGCAGCAGATCGTCGAGATCCTGAAGCTGCACCAGGGCATGGCCGACCGCCCGGCCAAAGCGCGCACGCTTGCGCTGCTCAACGAGGTCGGCATCCGCGATCCGCAGAAGCGGCTCGACGCCTATCCGCACCAATTGTCCGGCGGCCAGCGCCAGCGCGTCATGATCGCCATGGCGCTGGCCAACGAACCGGAACTCCTGATCGCCGACGAGCCGACGACGGCGCTCGACGTCACAGTCCAGGCGCAGATCCTCGAACTGTTGGCCGGCCTCAAGAGCCGCAAGGGCATGTCGATGCTGTTCATCACCCATGATCTCGGCATCGTGCGCAAGATCGCCGACCGGGTCTGCGTGATGACCAAGGGCAAGATCGTCGAGACGGGACCGACCAAGGACATCTTCGCCAACCCCCAGCACCCCTATACGCGTCACCTCCTGGCCGCAGAGCCAAAGGGCAAGCCGCCGACCGCCAATGCCGGCGCCAAGGCGGTGATGACGGGCAAGGACATCAAGGTCTGGTTTCCGATCAAACAGGGCTTCTTCCGCCGCACGGTCGATCATGTGAAGGCGGTCGACGGCATCGACGTCACCGTGCGCGCCGGCCAGACGCTGGGCGTGGTCGGCGAATCCGGATCGGGCAAGACGACGCTCGGCCTGGCGCTGGCGCGCATGATCTCCTCGACCGGAACCATCCAGTTCAACGGACGCGACATCAACCAGCTCACCTTCAACGCCATGAGGCCGCTCAGGCGTGAATTGCAGATCGTCTTCCAGGACCCGTTCGGCTCGCTCAGCCCGCGCATGTCGATCGCCGAGATCATCGAGGAAGGCCTGAAGATTCACGAGCCGAAGCTCTCAGCCGACCAGCGCGACGACAAGGTGGCCGCTGTGCTGAAGGAGGTCGGCCTCGATCCAGCGACCCGCAACCGCTATCCGCACGAGTTTTCCGGCGGCCAGCGCCAGCGTGTCGCGATCGCACGCGCCATGGTGCTCAACCCGCGTTTCGTCATGCTGGATGAGCCGACATCGGCACTCGACATGAGCGTGCAGGCACAGGTCGTTGACCTCTTGCGCAGCCTGCAGGCCAAGCACGACCTCGCCTATCTCTTCATCAGCCACGACCTTAAGGTCATCCGGGCGCTGGCCAACGACGTCATCGTCATGCGCAACGGCCAGATCGTCGAAGCCGGTCCTTCCGAACAGATTTTTGGAAAGCCGCAAACGGACTATACTCGGGCGCTCATCTCGGCCGCCTTCAAGATAGAGACGGCGCCGGCCGGCATCGTCAGCGAGTGATTGGCATAAAAGGGACTAGACGAACCACGATGGAAAAGGGCCGTATCCTGCTTGCCGTCACCGGCTTTCATCCGCAGCGCTGGCGCGACCTGTTGTCGGCCGAGCGCGAGGTGGTGCTGGAGCCGGACGGCGCCAAGGATCCATCGATCACCTATGCGGTGGTGTGGAAGCAGAAGCCGAATATTCTGGCGTTGCTGCCCAATCTGCGCGCCATCTTCTCGATCGGCGCCGGCGTCGACCATATCTTCGCCGATCCCGGCCTGCCCGATGTGCCGATCGTCAGGATCGTCGCCGACAACCTCACCCAATACATGACCGAATATGTCGTCTGGCGGGTGCTCGACCACCATCGTCAGGGCCTGCTCTACCGGTCGCAGCAACCGAAGAAGATCTGGCACGAGGCGCAGCAGAGGCCGGCCGGCGACATTTCCGTCGGCATTATGGGGCTGGGCAATCTCGGCCGCGCCGCGGCCTCCGTGCTTCTGTCGCTCGGCTTCGCGGTCAATGGCTGGTCGCGCACCGACCGGCCCATGCAAGGGGTCGCGACCTATTGCGGCGAGGCCGGATTGGTCCCGTTCCTCAAGGCGACCGATATACTGGTCGTGCTTCTGCCGCTGACGCCGGACACGCAGGGTATCATCGACTACAGCCTGCTGAAGGAACTGAGGAAACGCAACGGCCTCGGCGGCTCGGTGCTGATCAACGCCGGACGCGGCCGCTTGCAGAAGGACACCGACATCGTGCGGGCGCTGGACGACGGCACGCTGAAGGAGGCGAGCCTCGACGTCTTCGAGGTCGAACCGCTGCCGAAGACCAGCCCACTGTGGAAGCATCCGAAAGTGTTCGTCACGCCGCACGCCGCGGCGACCTCCGATCCGGTCCACCTGGCGCCGATCATGCTGCGCCAGATGGACGCCTTCGAGCGCGGCGAAAAGCTGGAGAATCTGGTGGACCGCAAGGCGGGATATTAGCCAGAGATTACCCTCATCTGGCCAGGTTAGCCAGACAGCGCGAGCTTCTTCTGCTTGCCCGGCTTGCCGCAGTCGCGGCGGTCGATGGACCGGTTCATGGCGTCGATCTCGCCTGACGCCTTGTCGCTGTCGCGCTGGGCCTTGGTGCGTATGTCGGGCATGAACGGGCCGAAGCCCATGGCGGGATTGGAGAAGGTCGGCTTCGCGGTCGTCGGAAGGTTGTGTTGCTGCGCCAACCCATTGCGCTGCGCCAGCAGTTGATCGCATGGCACGCTGTCATACTGCAGCGAGGACTGGATGTTGGCGTCCTGGCGCGCCGACATCGAATTGCCCACGCAGCCGGCCGTCGCCAGGCAAGATGCCAAGACCATCATGTTCCAGCGCATCCGATATGCTCCTCCAGATATCCCGCCCTGATGCGACCAGATCGCAAATATTAGTCGCACGCAAATCCGACTTTTTCGCAGCGGCGCCGCCGCATGATCCGCACGTCATGCGGTGTGACCTTTTCGGGCCACGACAGCCAGCCCGTCGACGGGCTGGCGGCGATCCTGCCGGATGGTTGTCGGTTTCAGCGTCAGGATCGAAAACCCATTGGCCTCGAGTATGCGCCTGACATAGCTGTCCGAGTGTGCATAGCGCCGGGAGGGTTGCAGAGCGAAATCGCCGCCATCCACCAGGCTCTCGACCGAGAAGACAAATAGGCCATCGTCGGCGAGCAGGCCGGCGACTGTCGCCACCATGCCCTCCAGCGCGCCGATGTAGATCAGAACATCGGCTGATGTCACCAGATCGGGCTTCTCGCCCGAATAGGAAAATCGCTGCAGATCCGCTTTGGTCAGCGCGTCATAAATGCCTTTCGCCCGCGCTTTCCTCAGCATGCTGGCGGAGATGTCGACCCCCTCCAACCGGTCGACGATCGGCCTCAGCCTCTCGCCCATCAGACCGGTGCCGCAGCCGAGGTCGAGCGCCAGGCGGAAGCGCCCCGGCCTTGCCTGGCGGATGATCGTGTCGAGCACATCGGGCAGCCTATAGTCGAGCTTGCCGACCAGCATGTCCTCGAACGTCTCGGCGTAATGGTCGAACAGCGTTTCGACAAAGGCGCTGGGGGGCGTCGCGCAGTCCGGACTTTTGCCGATCAGATGCAATTTGAGAGCCGCGCCCTGGCGATCGGCCGGATCCAGTTTCAGCGACGTCTTCCAGGCCTGCGCCGCGAGGTCGGGTCTGCCTGATGCCTCTTGCATCTCGCCAAGACGGAACCAGCCCATTGCCCATTGCGGCGCCAGTTCGAGCGCACCAAGCAGCAGTTCGGCCGCCTCGGCGTGATCGGCCGAGGCAAAGAGCATCTCGGCATAGTCGGCACGACGATCGGCGTTCAAATCGCCCGACGAGGTCTGGAGTGGCTTCATAGTGATAGCGGGTTCCGCCGGCCGAGGCGGCCGGGCCGCCACCTCTGTAAAGCAAAGCATGCCTGGGAGTCAGCAGTCTCCGGCAGCGGGCTTCCCGAAGCGGAATTATATCCTATCTTGGGACGATGCGCGCCAGCGACCTGCTTTGCCCCCGGCCCGAAGGCCTGTACTGCCCGCCGGGCGATTTCTTCATCGATCCGGTGCGGCCGGTGAACCGCGCGCTGATCACGCACGGCCATTCCGACCATGCGCGCTCGGGCCACCGCTCGGTGCTGGCCACGCAGCAGACGCTCGACATAATGGGCCTGCGCTATGGCGAGGATTTTGCGGGAACGACCCAGGTGGCACCGCTCGGCGAGACGATCATCCTCGACGGCGTCAGCGTCAGCTTCCATCCGGCCGGCCATGTGCTGGGCTCGGCGCAGATCTCCGTAGAACATCAGGGCACGCGCATCGTCGCTTCCGGCGACTACAAGCGTCAGAAGGATGCGACCTGCGCGCCGTTCGAGCCGATCCGCTGCGACGTGTTCATCACCGAGGCGACCTTCGGCCTGCCGGTGTTTCGCCATCCACCCGACACCGAAGAGATTGCCCGCCTTTTGAAATCGGTGGCGCAGTTTCCCGAACGCTCGCATCTGGTCGGCGCCTATGCGCTGGGCAAGGCGCAGCGCGTGATGCGGCTGCTGCGCGATGCCGGCTACGATAGGCCGCTCTACATCCATGGCGCGCTGGCCAGGCTCAGCGACTATTACCAAAGCCAGGGCATCGACCTGGGAACGCTGGAACCGGCGACGGTGGAAAGCAGCAAGGAGGATTTCGCCGGCGCCATCGTGGTCGGCCCGCCAGCGGCCTTCGCCGACCGCTGGGCGCGGCGCTTCCCCGATCCGATCTCGTGCTTCGCGTCGGGCTGGATGCGCATCCGCCAGCGCGCCAAGCAAGGCGGCGTCGAACTGCCGCTGATCATATCGGACCATGCCGACTGGGACGAGCTGACCGCGACCATCAAGGAGACCGGCGCCGACGAGGTCTGGGTCACGCATGGCCGCGAGGAAGCGCTGGTGCGCTGGTGCGAACTCGAAGGCATCGCCGCCCGGCCGCTGCATCTGGTGGGCTATGAGGACGAGGGCGATTGACGGCATGAACCGCTTCGCCGAACTCCTCGACCGCCTGGTGCTGACCCCGTCGCGCAACGGCAAGCTCACTTTGCTCACCGACTATTTCCGCAGCGTCGAGGATCCCGATCGCGGCCTGGCGCTGGCCGCCATCACCGGCGATCTCAACATCGCCGCGGTTAAACCGGCGATGCTGCGCATGCTGGTCACAGAACGCATGGACCCTGTGCTGTTCGGCTATTCCTACGACTATGTCGGAGATCTCGCCGAGACAGTGTCGCTGGTCTGGCCGCAGGCCCCTGGCAAAATCCCGAACCGCGAGCCGACGCTCGGCGAGGTCGTGGCCAGGCTGCAGGCGGCGAGCCGATCCGACGGACCCAAGGTCCTGGCCGGGCTGCTCGACAGCGCCGGCATCTCGGCGCGCTTCGCCATCATCAAGCTGGTCACGGGGGGATTACGCATCGGCGTTTCGGCGCGGCTCGCCAAACAGGCGCTGGCGGATTTCGGCGAGGTCGATGTCGCCGAGATCGAGGAGTTGTGGCACGGCCTGTCGCCGCCCTACACCGCGCTGTTCGCCTGGCTGGAAGGCAAGGCCGACAAGCCGCGGAACACGGCAATGGCGCTGTTCCGCCCGGTCATGCTGTCGAACCCGGTCGGCGACGGCGATCTCGAAAAGCTCGACCCCGCAGACTATGCGGCCGAATGGAAATGGGACGGCATCCGTGTGCAGGCGGTAGCGGAAGGCGGCAGCCGCCGGCTTTATTCGCGTACGGGCGACGATGTCTCCGGCGCTTTTCCCGACCTTGCCGACGCCATGAATTTTTCCGCAGCGCTCGATGGCGAATTGCTGGTCGGCGATCCCCGAGAGGCGACAGGAACCTTCTCGGATCTGCAGCAGCGGCTGAACCGCAAGACGGTGACGCCGAAGATGCAGCAGCAATATCCGGCCTTCATGCGCTGCTACGACGTGCTGCAGATCGGCGCCGAGGATTTGCGCGCACTGCCCTTCCGCGAGCGGCGCGGACGCCTTGAGGCTTTCGTAAAGACGCTCGATCCGGCCCGATTCGATCTGTCGCCCTTCGTTGAGTTCACGGATTGGCAGGTGCTGGAGGATCTGCGCCGGGCGCCGCCGCATCCGATCATCGAGGGCGTGATGCTGAAGCGCTGGGATTCGCCCTATGTCGCCGGGAGGCCCAAAGGCCCGTGGTTCAAATGGAAGCGCGATCCGCACACGGTCGACGCCGTGCTGATGTATGCCCAGCGCGGCCACGGCAAGCGGTCGAGCTTCTACTCGGACTATACGTTCGGCGTCTGGTCGGGAGCCGAGGGCGAGGAGGAACTGGTGCCGGTTGGCAAGGCCTATTTCGGCTTCACCGACGAGGAACTCAGGCAGATCGACAAATATGTCCGCGACAACACGGTCGAGCGTTTTGGGCCGGTGCGGTCGGTGCGGGCCGACCGCGACAATGGGCTGGTGCTAGAGGTGGCGTTCGAGGGACTCAACCGCTCGACCCGGCACAAATCGGGCGTCGCCATGCGCTTTCCCCGCATTTCACGGCTGCGATGGGACAAGCCGACCAACGAGGCCGACCGCATCGAGACGCTGCAGGCGCTGCTCGACCGCTAAGCAATTCCAGCGTGCAGCCGCTTCCCACCCGGAATTACCCAAAGCAACGAGTTAGAGCGGGTCAACGATTCCATCAAACGCTGAACCGCTCTAACTGCTCGCAACTACGGTTCGATCGACACGCGGATCTCGTAGATGTTGACCGCCTTGCCTTGTTTGTCGAAATCGGAATTGACGGCGATGGTTCCGGCCGAGCCCGGATGCTTGTTGGGGAACTGCACGTCGAACAGATATTCGTTGCGCTGCTGGCCGACCGCGTAGCGCTTGCGGCCGCAGTCGCCGAGCTCGCCGAAATTGCAGTCGACGGAGATCTGCGTGTCCTTACCGTCCTCGGCACGGGCGATGATGTCGAACACGGCATGCTTGCCGGCGAGCCTCTCCAGCACGCCCTGCCCGACGTCGAAGGCGATCGCCGAGCCAGAGGCGCCGGACTGGATGCGCAGGAATGAGCCGGTGTCGTCCTTCATAACCTCTGCCTTGGCGTCCGAGGGGGCGGCGACATGTGTCGGGTCGTTCGGTGAGAACACATCGATCCAGTCACGCGACTGGTCCGGCGCGCCCGGCTTTGCCGGCGCGTTGGCGCCGTCGGCCGGCGTGAAATCGTCGCCCTCGACGGTCGGCGGCGCCTCCGGCGGCGCTGTATTGAGCTGCGCCGCCGTCTTGAACACGCCGGTCTGCATGGCGAAAAACAGGCCGATGCCGATTGCCGCAAGCAGGGTCACCGTGAAGAAGATCGCGGTCAGCGGCAGGCGTCGTCCGCGAATGCGCCTTTCATCGCGGTCCGGCGCCACTTCGGTCGCGGCTCCCGGCGCGGCGGAGGCTGCGATGTCGATAGCATCCGGCATGATGTCGGGAACGACCGGCAGCACGCGCGAGCGCGCCGCGTCGGATGCCGGGTGCACAGGCTCGTCCACTGTGAAGGCGAGCGATGGGGCTTTCTGTCCCGTCTCGACCGCCGGCGCTACGCCGGCCGTAGGCCCGGCCACCGGTGCGTCGATCTGCGGGGCGACGTCCGGCACCGCCGGCAGGAATTCGGATTCGATTTCGGTGATCTTCGCCTGGATCGCCTTGCGGCGCTTGATGGCGGCTTCCACGGTCACGCCGGGATTGGCCTGGAGCGCGCGGTCGAGCGCGGCAAAGGCCGACCGATAGACCCTCTCGCGGAACGCGCGGTCCTCGGCATTACCCTTTTCCAAGGCGTTCCGGATCGCTTTTTCGATCGCGTCCAAGCGAGATCCCTCTGCAATTTGTCCAACCCTGCGTGATGGTTAGCCGCAGGCGACCAATCAATCAACGGGCGGACGGCCGCATTCTGCCTCGACAGCGTGTCCAAAGTCCATCTTGGCGATGTTCCGGCAAACAAAATCGGACCCTGTCGGCGATTTTCACGCGCAAGGACGGGCAAACCGTGCCGCAAGACCGATCCAAGGCCGGCTTTCGATCCTGGCGGAAGCCCGTGCAGAATTGCCAAGTCGCATCTTGAATTCGCAGCCGGTTGAGGCTATCACCCAGCCCATCTTGGAGGCCTTGGCCTCCCGGGCCGCTTTAGCTCAGTTGGTAGAGCACATCATTCGTAATGATGGGGTCAGGTGTTCGAGTCACCTAAGCGGCACCAAAACTCACCTTGGCTGATCGCCTCGCCGGATTTGTACCGCAACGGAAAAGACTCCAGCCTGCGCCTTCTGCCCAAGAGACCGAGTTTTCCAACCTCATCGACGACGACACTCGCGCACCGGACCGCGCGGACCTGTCCGCTGAGGAGCGCATAGCCATCGAGCCGCGAAGAGCCGCGAATACATGCCCGGCTCCTTTGCGGCGGCAATGGCTCGATTAGCGACCACTCAAAATCCGTCGGCTCAAACCGGCGACGCATCAAAAGGCTGCCCGCCGGAGCCATGAATCACCATTTGCTCATCTGGCAAGCGGTTTTATGAGTTTACGGCCCAGACCACGCCTTGTAGATTGAACACATGGCGCTCCGACGTATGGACAACATAGGCATCGTCGTCGATGACCTCGAAGAGACGATTGCTTTCTTTCTCGAGCTCGGCCTTGAGCTCGAAGGGCGGGCCACGATCGAAGGAGAATGGTCCGGACGTGTCACTGGGCTGAGCGATCAGCACGTCGAGGTTGCCATGATGCGCACGCCGGACGGCCACGGCCGGCTTGAGCTCTCCCGCTTCCTCACGCCGCCTGCCGTCGCGGATCATCGCAACGCCCCGGTCAACGCTCTCGGCTACCTCCGCGTCATGTTCGCCGTGGATGACATCGACGACACGCTTGAACGGCTCCGCAAACGCGGCGCGCAGCTCGTAGGCGAAGTCGTCCAGTACAAAGACGTCTATCGGCTCTGCTACATTCGTGGGCCCGAAGGGCTTCTCATCGGACTCGCCCAAGAACTCAACTGAGCGCGATACGACGACAGGGCCTGCGAGCGGGGCCGGCTACCCCCTGAGGATCAGGATCGAGCGCGAAGGATCGCGACGCCCGCCACGCATATCCGCCATTGTCGAGACTCATGTTTGATGTGAAACTCCCGGCGTCAGCATGGAGGCCCAAAATGTCCAACACTTTCAAGACCGGAGACGTCGTCAGGCTGAAGTCGGGAGGTCCGAAGATGACGGTCAGCGACGGCGCGGCTTCCGGCACGTATATGTGCCATTGGTTCAACCGTGAGGGCGATGTCTGGACCCCGCAACATGCGGGCTTCAAATCGGACCAGCTGGTGGCCGCCGACCAATCCACATAATCCCAGCCCGACCGCCACCAACAATAGTGGCCTTGCCTGGCGTGGATTCAGATCGCGTCGGGCGCCGTGTTACGGCGACCGTTCCAACACCGACCGCCACTGCCGACAAATCGGAACAGGCGGCACAGGCGACCGACGGATTTCTCTCGCCGCGGCGTTTAACGCTTGAAGCGTGACCATGGCACGGGCCGTGGCCGACGCCCCAACCGGAGACGCCAGAGCATGATACGCCGTTCGATCCTTGCCGCTGCCTTGAGCCTGTCGACCGTGGCAGCTTTTGCCCAGACGGCGACGCAGCCCCCTGCTCCTGCTCCTGCTC
>NZ_VFVC01000063.1:0-22165 GCF_006441575.1 Mesorhizobium sp. B2-4-12 | reverse complement strand
CGCTTCACCGCCGAGCAATGCACAAACTACTTCAGCGCCGCAGGTTACGAGCCAGAGTGATCAGATTCTGCTCTAGGCTCCGCGCTCTGCTCGTCCGTCAACACCATCGTCCAGAAGCCGCTTTTTGCGCGCCATCATCCGCTGACCATCTCGGCCTCCAACATGGTGCTCGGCGCGCTCTGCCTGTCGCCCTTCCTACCCACGGCTCTTTCGCAGGCGACGGTCGCCAACACGGCCGGGCTGGGCGCCGTCATCTTCCTTGGCATCGTGCCAAGCCTGATTGCCTACGCGGCCTGGGCGACGGCCCTGTCGCGTCTGCCGGCGGCGCGTGCTTCGAATTTTCTCTACCTTGTCTCGCCGATGTCCGCCCTGATCGGCTTCTTCTGGCTGGGCGAAGTGCCGACGCTGCTCGGCATCCTCGGCGGCGCGCTGGCGCTCGGCGGCGTCATCGTTGTGAATTTGAAGAGGTAAGACAAAGAGTTGGAGCCATTTGCGGACTCAAGATCGCAAGCCGCCACGATCACTGGTTGATGCAGACACCCGCCAGCCGGATGGCTATGCTGAGCCGGCAGCCGTCGGCCGCCGCTGGGCAAAATCACCGCCGCCCGAACAGCCTCTCGATATCGGCCAGCTTGAGCTCGATATAGGTCGGACGGCCATGGTTGCAAGTGCCGGAACCCGGCGTCGCCTCCATCTGGCGCAGCAGCGCGTTCATTTCCTCGGCCTTGAGCAGCCGGCCGGAGCGCACCGAACCGTGGCAGGCCATGGTCGCGGCTATTCTGTCCAGACGTTCCTTGAGCGTGTCGACCGTGTCGTTGTCGGCGATCTCGTCGGCAAGGTCGCGCACCAATTGCTGGACGTTGGTTTCGCCCAGCATCGACGGTGTTTCGCGCACGGCAACGGCGCCCGGGCCAAAGCGCTCGATGCCGAGGCCGAAGCGGGCGAGCGTTTCGGAGTGCATGGCCAGCCGTTCGGCGTCCTCCTCCGGCAGATCGATGATCTCCGGCAGAAGCAGGATCTGCGAGGGCGCGGCACGCGAATGCAGCGCGTTCTTCAGCGCTTCGTAGACCAGCCGCTCATGCGCGGCGTGCTGGTCGACGATGACGAGTGAATCCCTTGTCTGGGCAACGATGTAGTTTTCATGCACCTGGGCTCGTGCCGCACCGAGCACCGTGCCAAGCAGCGTCTCTGTCGCTTCACTCTGCCCTGCGCGTGTATCGGCGCTCGCAAGTGTGCCGGTATCGAACGCCGCCTGGTCGGGTTCACCAAAGCCGCCGTGCCTTGCGCTGGCGCGTTCAAAGCCCGAGCCTTCGAGTTGCATGTCGAGCGGCCGCAGCGGCGAGCGTGAAGGGTCGAAGCCTGCTGGACCGGAGGCTCGGTAAGCCGCTTCGTAGCTGCGATGGCCGTTGGCCGGGCCGCCGTGATCATAGGATGCGGCACCTGGCCGGAACGCCGCCATCATGCCCGCAGCGCCGGTGGTGGCTGAGCGGATACCCGCCTCGGCCAGCGCCTGCCGAATGGCGCCGACGATCAGCCCGCGCACCAGGCCCGGATCCCGGAAACGCACATCGGCCTTGGCAGGGTGCACATTGACGTCGACAATGGCCGGATCGAGCGACAGAAACAGCACCGTCACCGCGTGGCGGTCGCGCGGCAGGACATCGGCGAAGGCGCCGCGGATGGCGCCGGCAATCAGCTTGTCGCGCACCGGCCTGCCGTTGACATAGGCATATTGCTGCAGCGCGTTGGCGCGGGTGAAGGACGGGATCGAAACATGGCCGGTCAGATGCACGCCTTCGCGCATCGCATCGATGGCAATGGAATTGTCGGGAAAGTCGGCGCCCATCACCTGGGCGACGCGGCGCAGGCTGCCTTCCGGACTGTCGTCGGTCGCCGGCAATTCCAGCGTCGAGCGGTCGGAACCGGCCAGCGTGAACCGAACGGCGGGGAAGGCGATGGCGATGCGTTTGACCACGTCGCTGGTTGCCGAACTTTCGGCACGCTCGCCCTTCATGAACTTGAGCCTTGCCGGCGTCGCGAAAAACAGGTCGCGCACCTCGACCGTCGTGCCGCGATTGGCGGCCGCCGGCTTGACGGGCAGGACGCGGCCGCCCTCAATGCCGATTTCCGCGGCGCTGTCGCCGAAAGCCGTGCGCGACCGGATCGACAGCCGCGACACCGAACCGATCGATGGCAGCGCTTCGCCGCGAAAGCCGAGCGAGCGGATGTCATGAATGTCCTCGGCGAGCTTGGAGGTGCAGTGACGCGCGATTGCCAATGAAAGCTCTTGTTCGGGGATACCGGAGCCGTCATCGGTGACGCGGATCAGGTTCAGCCCGCCGCCTGCGGTAACGACCTCGACGCGTGATGCGCCGGCATCGAGCGCATTCTCGACCAGCTCTTTGACCACGCTCGCCGGACGCTCGATGACTTCACCGGCGGCGATCTGGTTGATCATTGTTTCGGAAAGCTGGCGGATAGGCATGCGGCGATTATAGGCGGATTCGACACCCATGCGAGAGGGCAGAATCTTGCGGATGATGGATCAGTTCGTGGCGCGGATTTCGCGCACGCCCTTGTGCAGCCGTCGCCGTAGCAGATTGCGCAGCGTCACCCCGTCGCCGTAGCCGACCTTGGCAGCAATATGGTCGACGCTGTCGGACGTCGTCTTCAAGAGATGCACCGCTTGCTCGACACGGAGATCCTGGAAATAGGACAGCGGTGTCTTGCCGAGCACGTCGTTGACGCGCCGCGACAGCGTACGCTTGCTGGCGCCAAGGGCTGCGGCTGCCTCATCGAGACTGAAGCCAACCGCAAGATGCTCGCGCGCCCAGCGCTCGAAGCGCTCGACCAGCGGGTTCGAATGGGCGAGGTGGTCTGAGATGGCATAGGCTGATTGCAGCGGCCGGCTGTCGACGATCAGGTATTTCGCCGTCAGCGCCGCCAGTTCCGGGCTCGTCTGCCGGACCACCATCAGAGCGAGGTCGATATGGCCGAGTGCTGCCCCGGCGGTGACGAACTGCCCGTCATTGACCAGCATGCGCGCCGCGTCGAGCCGCACTTGCGGGTAGCGCTGCCTGAACATCGGTGCCAGCCACCATGTCGTGGTTGATGGCCGCCGGTCGAGCAGGCCGGTCTCCGCCAGCACAAAGGTGCCGATGCAGGCCGCACCAATGCGAGCGCCGGTTTCGGCGGCACCGCGCAAGGCTGCTACCGCGTCCGCGATATCCGGCCTGAGCAGCGCTTGCCCGAGCGGCTCAGGCATCTTCTGGCCGAGTGCTGGAATGAGCAGCCAGTCCGGCGCCGCCTCAGAGCCGATCCTGGTCACCGGCACTTGCAGGCCTTGACCGGTAAGCACCGTGTCCCTGACGCCGACAATGGCCGTGCTGAAGTGGGCAGGCGGGGCCGGTAGCAGGCCGGCCAGTTCGTTGGCGGTGCCGAAAACGTCGAGCACGGCGGCGAGGCCGGTATCGAAGGCGCCGTCGAGAACAAGCACGGAAATATTCATGGCAACAATGATATCAAAGATGTCATTTTTGCCAATACGGTTTTCGCATCATTCCTGCGAGGCTTGATATCGACGGTCGGTTCGGCCGCAGGAAATATCAACAGGAGAAGTCAGATGATCAAGCTCGCACTGTTCGCACGCTTCGAAGCCAAGCCCGGCAAGGAGAAGGACGTCGCCGCATTCCTGAACGTGGGATTGCAGATGGCCAACCAGGAAGCCAAGACACCGATCTGGTTCGCGTTGCAGCTTTCGCCAAGCGTCTTTGGCGTCTTCGATGCCTTCCATGACGAGACTGGGCGGCAGGCGCATCTCACCGGCGAGATTGCCAAGGCGCTGATGGCCAATGCCGAAGCGCTGTTCGTCGGCCCGCCGACCATTGATAAGATCGACGTCCTTGGCCTGAAGAATGACGGTTCTGTCTGAACTGCTAACGGGCAACGACATGCATCAAAACAAAGACTTAAAGCACCGCAATCCGGCTGCCGGGTTGCGGTGTTCGGCTGCCTCACGCCTGCGCCAATAGCCAATCCCTTACCTTGCGCGCATTGTCGCTGAGCTCGCGGTTCTTCGGCCAGATGACGTAGAACGCCGTGCCCGTCTTCATCACGTGGTCCGTCACCGGCACCAGCAGCCCGGTCGACAGCAGCCGCTCGACAAGGTGGCGCCAGCCGAGCGCGATGCCTTGCCCTTCCATGACGGCCTGGATCACGATCGCATAATCATTGATGCGCAAGCCACGCTCGGCATTGCGCAGGCTGGCTCCGGCCGACTGGAACCATTCGTCCCAATTAGGGGCCTCGCGATAGGGCTCCTCCAGATGGATAAGGCGATGTGTCGCCAACTGCTCCACGGTCTCAGGCCGGCCGAATTTGGCGAGGTAGCTGGGGCCCGCGACCGGAAAAATCTCTTCATCGGAAAGCGACAGCGAATGATAGTCCGGCCAGTCGCGTGGCACGCCTCCACGCACGGCGAGCGGAATGCCTTCGGCGATGATGTCGAGATCGCGGTCGCCGGTCTGGATGCGAAGGTCAATGCCCGGCAATTCGTCGCGAAACCGCTGCAGGCGCGGCATCATCCAGAACGAACCGAAGGCCGTCGAGGCGGCAAGCGTCACATGGCCGCCGGTCGCCTGCAGGCGCAGGTCCTCCGCCGACTTGCGGATGTGCGAAAGGCCAAGCGAGACATCGGCATGAAAACGCTCGCCGGCCTCGGTCAGGCTGACCTGGCGATGGCGGCGCTGGAAGAGCTGGGCGCCAAGCTGTTCCTCCAGGCCGCGCACCGCATAGGAAACGGCAGCCTGGGTCATGCCGAGCTCGCGCCCGGCGGCGGTGAAGCTCGACAACCGGCCCGCAGCCTCGAAGACGATCAGGCTGCCGGCGGACGGCAAGAGGTGGCGCAGGCTTCGCATAAGCACAGCTTATACAAGAGATCAGGATTTTCCAGCGTCACAGCCCCTTTTTGGCTGATTAGGCTGGCAGCCAAAAGAGGAATGGAGTTGCCATGAACGCGCCGGCCGCTGAATTGACCGAATCGACACACCGCCGTGCCGGCGGCCGTCTCGGGCGCAAGGCGCTCCGCAGCGCGCCGATTGCCTCTTTTCCGACTCTGGTGCGGCAGATTCCCGTCTATCAGATGGTCCCGGACGAGGCGGTGGAGCTGATCCACGAAGCTTCGCTCTCCATCCTCGAAGAGGTGGGATGCGAATTCCGCGACGATGAGGCGATCGCCATGTGGAAGGCGGCCGGAGCGGACGTTTCCGAGACGCGCGTCCGCATCGACCGCGCCCTCCTGATGGAACTCGTCTCGAAGGTTCCGTCGGAGTTCACGCTCAATGCGCGCAATCCGGAGCGCACGGTGCGCGTCGGCGGCAACAATTCGATCTTCGTGCCGATGTACGGCGCGCCCTATGTGCGTGATCTCGACAACGTCAGGCGCTACGGCACGCTGGCCGACCTCAACAACTTCCACAAGCTCGCCTACATGGCGCCGGCGCTGCACTCTTCGAGCTCAATCATCTGCGAGCCGATGGAAATTCCGGTGCCGAAGCGCCACCTTCATATCATCCATTCAGCGCTGAAGCACTCCGACAAGCCTTTCATGGGCATCGTGACGTCAAAGGATCGCGCCGAAGACACGATGGCGATGGCCGGCATCGTGTTCGGCGAGGACTTCGTCCGCGACAACCCGGTGCTGGTGTCGATCACAAACTGCAATTCGCCGCTGGTGTGGGACGCCACCATGCTGGACGCCATGAAGGTCTATGCACGTCACAACCAGCCGCTGATTCTCGCGCCCTTCGCCCTCTGCGGCGCCTCGACCTCGGCTTCCGCCGTCGGCGCGGTGGCGCAGGTCAATGCGGAAGCATTGGCCGGTGTCGCCTTCACCCAGTTGCTGCGTCCGGGTTCGCCGCAGATCTACGGGCAGTTCATGGTGACGGTGGACATGAAGACCGGCGCTCCGATGGGCGGCACGCCGGAGGCCGCGCAGATGATGTATCTGATGGGAGCCCTGGCGCGGAAGTACCGGCTGCCGTGGCGCACATCCGGCTTCCATGTCGGGTCGAAGCTGAACGATGCCCAGGCGGGTTACGAGGCGAACATGCTCATGCATGCCGCCATTCTTGCCGGCGCCAACTACATCTGGCACTCGGCTGGATGGCTCGAGGCTGGTCTCGCCTGCGGCTATTCGAAATTCGCCACAGACTGCGAGCAACTCGTCGGCTGGTACAAATATGCCGGCGGGCTCTCCTTCGACGACTTCAAGGACGCGATGGCGGCGATCCGCGAGGTGGGGCCGCAGGGTCATTTTCTCGGCACCCAGCACACGCTTGACCATTTCGAGCGGGCTTTCTTCATGCCCAGCATCATGGACTTCAATTCGTACGAACAATGGAATGCCGAAGGGGCAAAAGACCACGATACGCGTGGCCGTGACAAAGCGCGCAACATGCTGGCCGACTACGAGGAGCCGAAGCTCGACGAGGGCATCGCCGAGGGTCTCGCGGATTTGATCGCGCGGCGCGAGGAGAAACTGCCAGACAGCGTTAGTTGATAGAACGGGCGAAAGACCCGACGGAACCAATGGGAGAAGAAAAATGACAGTCTACAGAAGCAATGGTGATCGCGTTCCAGCCGCTATCGAGGCGATGGCTGAAGAGGCGCGCGCGGGTCGTATGGACCGGCGCGAGTTCCTGGCGCTGGCGAGCGCCTTCGGCGCATCGACGGCCGTGGCCTACGGCATGATCGGCCTTGCGGCGCCCCGGCAGGCCTTGGCCGAGGAACCGAAGAAAGGCGGAACGCTGCACGTCTCGATGCCGGTGAAGGCGCAGAAGGATCCCCGCACTTACGACTGGGTGGAAATGGCAAACATCACCCGCAGCTGGCTGGAACCGCTTGTCCGCTATACCAGACAATTCACCTTCGAACCGGTCCTGCTCGAAAGCTGGGACATCAATGACGACGCCACCGAATACACGCTGCATCTGCGCAAGGGCATCACCTGGAACAATGGTGATACCTTCAACGCCGATGACGTGGTCTTCAACCTGACGCGCTGGTGCGAGAAGGGTGCTGCCGGCAATTCCATGGCCGCACGCGTCGGCGCGCTGATCGATGCCAAAACCGGCAAGGCCAGGGACGGCGCCATCACCAAGGTTGACGACAACACCGTCAAGCTGAAGCTCAGCGAACCCGACATCGCGATCATTCCAAACTTCACCGACTATCCGGCGCTTGTGGTCCACCGCAATTTCGATGCCGCCGGCGCCGATCCGATCAAGAAGCCGATCGGCACTGGACCTTTTGAGCTGGTGTCCTACGCGGTCGGCACGAAGGCGGTCGTCAAGCGCCGCGAGAATGGCAAGTGGTGGGGCGGCGAGGCGCCGCTCGACGGTGTCGAATTCATCGACTACGGCACCGACTTCAATGCTTCGGTCAACGCCTTCGATTCCGGCGAGATCGACCTCAATTTCGAGACGCCCTCCGATTTCATCGACATCCTCGACAAGATGGGGCTGGTGAAATCGGAAGTCGCGACGGCGACCACGCTCGTTGCCCGGACCAACATCACGCACAAGCCCTATGACGACCAAAAGGTGCGCAACGCGCTGCAGATGGCCGTCGACAACAATGCCGTCTTGCAGCTCGGCTATAATGGGCGAGGCACGGTCGGTGAGAACCACCATGTCAGCCCGATTCACCCGGAATACTATCCGCTGCCCAAGAAGACCCGCGACGCTGCCGGCGCCAAGAAGCTGATGGCCGAAGCCGGGCAGGCCGACTTCGAGCATGAACTGATCACCGTCGAGGACGATTGGCAAAAGGCCACCGGCGATGCGATCGCCGGCCAGTTGCGTGAGGCCGGCATCAAGGTGAAGCGTACGGTGCTGCCCGGCTCGACCTTCTGGAACGACTGGACGAAATACCCGTATTCGATGACCATCTGGTATATGCGTCCGCTCGGCGTCCAGGTGCTGGCGCTCGGCTATCGCACCGGCGAGGCCTGGAACGAGACGGCGTACTCCAACCCTGAGTTCGATGCCAAGCTCAAGCAGGCGCTCTCGCTGATCGACGTCGCCAAGCGCAAAGAGGTGATGAAGGATGTCGAGCAGATCCTGCAGGATTCCGGCGTCATCATTCAGCCGTTCTGGCAGAAGCTCTACAGCCACATGAACAAGAAGGTGAAGAACTACGGCGTCCACCAAACCTTCGAAATGGATCTCCAGAACGTCTGGCTGGACACGTAATTCCCGAGGCTTGGCCACAAGCTGTGCCGGCACCCTTCAAGGTGCCGGCGTTTCCCGTCTGGAGCATTGCGCGCGAGCCGTCGGCATCAGGGACGTGTGCGGTCGCGCGGCGCAGGAGAGAGAGCGTATGCCTGAGCGGGTCTTCAAGCGTCTGTTCGAGCCGGCAAAATTGCGTGGCAAAACGCTGCGCAACCGGATCGTGTTTGGAGCGCATACCGCCAATATGGCCGAAGAGGGGCTGCCGACCGAACGCCATATCGGCTACTACGCCGAACGCGCGATCGGCGGAGCCGGCATGATCGTGGTCGAGCCGATGCCTGTACATCAGGCTGCAGTGCTGACGCGCGGCAACTTTCGCCCCTCCGACGACAGCGTCGTCCCGCATTTTCGCAAAGTGACGGATGCAATCCGCGGCAATGGCGCCGTCGCCATCCAGCAGCTTTACCATGTCGGTCAACACGCGGACGCGGACAACTCGTTCCATGCCGGCTGGTCACCTTCAGGCTTACCGAGCTATCACGACTCCGACGGTTCGCATCGGATGTCCGAGCGCCAGATTGAAGAAACGATCGACGGTTTCGTACAGGCAGCGCGCCGTTGCCGCGACGCCGGCTTCGACGGCGTCGAGGTCTGGGCCGCGTACCATTCGATGCTGGACCAGTTCTGGACGCCCTGGTCGAACCGCCGGGACGACCGATGGGGCGGCAGCCTCCAAAATCGGACCCGGATGAGCCGCGAGGTGATGACGCGCATTCGCAAGGAATGCGGCGACGACTTCATCATCGGTCTTGCCATCAATGACGAACCGGAAGTCGAAGTGGCGCTGAAGCGCGAGGCATTGGCCGAGATAATCGACCTCCACGACCGTGACACCTTGATGGATTATGTTACCTGCGGGACGGGTTCCTACTTCGATTTCTACAAGATCATGCCGACCTTCCTATATCCGGAAAAGCTCGGCGCTGACCTTGCAGCGGTGCTCAAATCGACCGTGAGCCATGCGTTGATCACCGCCGAGAGCCACATCCGTACTCCTGAGAACGCCGAGAGCGTGCTGAGTGAAGGCCGCGCTGACCTTGTCTCCATCGTGCGCGGGCAGATCGCCGATCCGCATCTTGCCGCAAAGGCCGCAGCCGGACGGCACGAGGACATCCGCGGGTGCCTGTCCTGCAACCAGATGTGCTGGGGTCGACGCAGCCGCGACTATTGGATCAGCTGCGTAATCAATCCGTCGGCGGGGCGAGAGTGGGAATGGGGCGGCGACCGCTTCACCGCAGCCGTTCGGCCGAAACGCGTGTTTGTCGTTGGCGGCGGCCCGGCCGGCCTCGAAGCGGCGCGTGTGGCAGCCGAGCGCGGTCACCATGTCACGCTGGCCGAGGCGTCGGATCGCCTGGGCGGCCAATTTCGGCTTGCCGGCCTGCAGCCGCGCCGGGCGCAGATCCTGGACCTCATCGACTGGTACCAGCGCCAGCTCAGCCAGCTTCAGGTGGATGTGCGGTACGGTCAGTATGTAGAAGCGGAGGATATCGAACGCGAAGGCGCGGATCACGTCATTGTCGCGACCGGCTCCATGCCGCAGGACGGCGCTTTTCAGCGGGCACTGCCGCAGTGGGACGGGATTCCGGGTGGCGGCCCAGTTCTTTCTGCCGATGCTGTGATGGCCAGAGAAGCAAGACCGGGAAAAAATGTGATCGTCCTGGACGATGGCGGCAACTGGAAAGGGTGTGGCACCGCCTGGAAGCTTGCCGAGGACGGGCACAATGTGACGATCGTCACGCCTGACGCCCTGGTTGGCAAGGAACTCCAGCGAATGGCCGCGGATGCGCCGCTGCGTCGGGCACTCGCCGGGCTGAAGGTCAAGTTCGTGACCGAGAGCGCCATCGTGCACTGGGATGGCAGAGTGGCGAGGGTCGCTTCGCTGCTCGACGGGACCGAGCAAGAGGTCGAGGCCGACGCATTGGTCTTCGCCGCCACCAGCATGGCGCAGGACAGCCTGTCCATCGAGCTCGAAAAGCGCGGGATTGCGCACACCTCTATCGGCGATTGTACCGCTTCCAGACAGGCCGCATTTGCCATTCATGACGGGCGCAAGGTGGCGCTTGGTCTTTGACGATCGCGAAAGGCGCCAGACCAGGCAAGCATGAACGGGGCTAATGTCTGAATGCGTATCCAGTCAATCAAAGTCTATCAGGTGCTTCTGCCCGTCAAAGGCGGTGCCTACCGGATGGCCAGCGATACCGTGCAGAATTTGGACAGCACGCTGGTTGAAGTGACGACAGAGGACGGACTGTCAGGCTGGGGCGAGACTTGCCCGATCGGCCCTGTTTATCAGCCGCAACACGCTCTTGGCGCGAGGGCGGCAATTGCCGAAATGGCGCCTGGACTCATCGGCGAGGACACAGCGTCCATGCGCCGCCTCGCCAAAAGAATGGACGAACGGCTGAACGGTCACAACTATGCCAAGGCGGCCGTGGATATCGCTCTCCTCGACCTCGCCGGCCAGCGGTTGCGCGTTCCGGTTTCAACCCTTCTTGGCGGTGCGCTCACCGATCGTGTGCCGTCTTACTATTCGACGATTGTCGGTGCTCCAGACGAGACCGCGCGTATTGCCGCCGACAAGGTCAAGGCCGGTTATCCACGGCTTCAGATCAAGATCGGCGGGCGGAATCTCGAACAGGACGTCGCCACGGTGCACAAAGTATGGGAGGCGGTTGGCTTCAAGGCCCGGATCGCCGTCGACGCCAATCGTGGCCTGACCGCTGCCGCGGCGCTGCACATCGATCGACTTTGCCAGGCAATTCCATTCGTGTTCGAACAGCCCTGCAATACCATGGAGGAAGTCGCGAGCCTCAAGGGACGCGTTACCCATCCGATCTATCTCGATGAGAACACCGAGGATTTAAATGCCGTGCTGCGGGCGGTTAGTTCAGGCATCGCGGATGGTTTCGGACTGAAAGTCACGCGCCTTGGCGGTCTCACCAAGATGGCCACGGTTCGCGACCTCTGTGCGATACGATCGCTTCCGCACAGCTGCGACGACGCCTGGGGCGGGGATATCATTGCCGCGGCATGCGTGCACCTTGCCGCTACCGTCGAGCCGAGACGTTTTGAGGGAGCCTGGATCGCGCAGGAGTACATCGAAGGACATACCGATCCCGTAAACCCGATCGTGATCGAGAACGGGCATATACGCGTCCCGCAGACGCCAGGGCTCGGCGTCAAGCCTGAGCGCACCCAACTCAACGCGCCGATCGCGGCTTTCGGAGACTGAGGATCGAATGATGTGATCCGTGCAAGCAGACGAGCCGCCCGAAGGCTTCATGAGCCGCAAAAAAGCCGATATGCACGATGCGTGATATTGATTGCTGTCCGCAGCCAAACATTCGGGGAAATCCATGAAACTGCTGCTCGCTGCTATCCTGTTGATTGCCGCACCCGCCGCCGCTTGGGCTGGTCCGGCGTCCGACGCCGTGAAGTTCTTCTATGTTCCGCAGGTCAAGTTCGAAGCCGACGCACAATACCGGGATCGCTTCACCGAGCCGGTGACGAAACTGTTCGATCTCAACGACCAGGCAACCAAGAAGAATCCGGACCAGGTCGCCTGCATCGACTTCGACCCAGGTCTGGATGCACAGGATTTCGACCAGAAGGCCATCTCAAAAACGCTGAAAGTGTCCGAGACGGTGGATGGCGACACGGCGCGGGTGGTGGCGAACTTCAGCCTCTTTTCGGAAGGAGACGATTCACAGCGCGAAATGCATTGGTCGCTGAAGAAGGTCGATGGCAAGTGGAAGGTATCGGACATCGCTTCGAAGACCAGCGACTGGACGCTGAGCCAGCTCGAATGCATGACGGGCCAAGATCAGGAGTGATGCGATGGCCCGTCGTCCGATCCTGGCACTGTCGGCGATCTGCCTGTTGGCGGCGAGTTTGAACGGCGCCGCTGCCCAGGGGTTGCTCGGCGCGCCGCCGGCAAACGCTCCGGCCGGGACCGCGCCAGGCGACAGCGGTTCGCCGCCGGCGAATGCGCCCGGCGGGGCCGTGGAGCCGGCAACACCGCCGGTTGCCGGCGGGCCTCCGGCTCCCATCCAGCCAGGGTCACCGACGGCGGTGGTGAGGCCGTTCTACGATCAGGTCGGCCTGGAGATCGATCCGTCGCAGCGCAGCCACTTCGTGGATCCGGCGAAAACGGTGCTCGACAAGAGCGATGGGTTGCGCAAATCCGGGCAGGGCGAGTGCCTTGACCCCAACATGGCGCTCGACAATGCGAACTATGACAAGGACGAGATCGATAAGAGCCTGAAGACACTCGAGGCGATCAATGGCGATCAGGCCAAGGTCATCGTCGCCTTCGTCGTCGCCGGCAACCCGCACCGCCTCGAATGGAAGCTCAAGAAGGTCGGCGGCGAATGGAAAATATCGGACCTTTTATCGGTGACCGGCGAATGGGCGCTCAGCCAATATCAATGCGAATGATGGTCGAACTAGCCGCGCCCGCGATAAGGGGCCACGCCGGTCTCCGGCAGCCAGGCGCCTTCCGGCGGAGCGCCGGTTTGCCAGAAGACGTCGATCGGGATGCCGCCACGCGGAAACCAGTAGCCGCCGATGCGCAGCCACAGCGGCTTGGTCGCCGCCGCGATGCGGCGGCCGATCATGACGGTGCAGTCTTCATGGAAGGCGCCATGGTTGCGAAACGAGGTCATGAACAGCTTCAGCGACTTCGATTCCACCAGAGCCGCATCGGGTGCGTAGTCGATGACGATATGGGCGAAATCCGGCTGCCCGGTGACCGGGCACAGCGAGGTGAATTCCGGGACCGTGAAGCGCACGATGGCGGGCGGTCCGTCACCGCGCGTAAACGGCACGGTCTCCAGGACCGCCTGTTCGGGGCTGTGTGGCGTCTCGACATGCGCGCCGAGCTGGGTGAGGGTTTTGGTATCGATCATGAGTGGCTCCTTGGTGTTGGCCGCTGGAAACTCCACGGCAGCGAACACGAAACAAAGGTCGAACAAGCCCCGCATCCAGTTGGCTGCGGCGCATTTGGGCGCTCATTAGCACAATTTGAAACGGCAGGAAGACGATGACCAGCAACGACCCGCTTCTCCAACCCTACCAGCTCAAACATCTGACGCTGAAGAACCGGGTGATGTCGACCAGCCACGAGCCGGCCTATTCCGAGGACGGCATGCCGAAAGAACGCTACCGGCTCTATCATGCCGAAAAGGCCAAGGGCGGCATGGCGCTGACCATGACCGCCGGCTCGGCCATCGTCTCGCGCGACAGCCCTGCCGCCTTCGGCAATCTGCATGTCTATGACGACCGCATCGTGCCGTGGCTCGCCGAACTCGCGGATGCCTGCCATGAACACGACTGCATGGTGATGATCCAGATCACTCATCTCGGCCGCCGCACCGGCTGGAACAAGGCCGACTGGCTGCCGGTGCTCTCGGCCTCGCCGGTGCGCGAGCCCGCACACCGCTCCTTCCCCAAGACCATCGAGGACTGGGACATCGAGCGCATCGTTGCCGACTATGCGTCCGCCGCCCAGCGCTGCCAGGCCGCGGGTCTCGACGGCATAGAGTTCGAGTCCTACGGCCATCTTATGGATGGTTTCTGGTCGCCGGCCACCAATCACCGCGACGATGAGTTCGGCGGCTCGCTCGACAACCGGCTGCGCTTCACCGACATGGTGCTGGACGCGGTCCGGGCGGCGGTGGGCGACAAATTCGTCGTCGGCATCCGCATGGTCGCCGACGAGGATTTCGAGAAAGGCCTGTCCAAGGAGGAGGGCATCGAGATCGCCAGGCGGCTGGCCGGTTCGGGCAAGGTCGATTTCCTCAACATCATCCGCGGCTCGATCGAGACCGATGCCGCCTTGACGAAGGTCATCCCGGTGACCGGCATGCGGTCTTCGCCGCATCTCGATTTCGCCGGTGAGGTGAGGGCGGCGACAAAGTTCCCGACCTTCCACGCGGCGCGCATTTCCGATGTCGCTACGGCGCGCCACGCGATTGCCACCGGCAAGCTCGACATGGTCGGCATGACCCGAGCACATATCGCCGATCCGCACATCATCAGGAAGGTGATGGAAGGCCGCGAACATGAGATCCGCCCATGTGTGGGCGCCACCTATTGTCTCGACCGCATCTATGAGGGGGGCGAGGCGCTGTGCGTCCACAACGCGGCGACCGGCCGCGAGGCCGATATCCCGCACATCATCGTCAAGACAGATGGGCCGAGCAAGAAAGTCGTTGTCGTCGGCGCCGGTGCCGGCGGACTGGAGGTGGCGCGCGTAGCGGCCGAGCGCGGCCATCAAGTCACGGTCCTGGAGGCGTCGTCACAAGCGGGCGGCCAGGTGCGGCTGGCGACGCAGAATCCGCGCCGCAAGGAACTGATCGGCATCATCGACTGGCGCCTGGCTGAACTCGACCGGCTCGGCGTCGAAATCCGCTACGATACCTGGGCGGAGAAGGACGACGTTCTGGCGCTGGCGCCAGATGTGATCGTTATCGCCACCGGCGGCCTGCCCCAGAACCCACCGCTGACGGCGGGCGACAATCTCGTGACATCGAGCTGGGACATCATGGCCGGCAGCGTCAAGCCGGCCGAAAATGTGCTGCTCTATGACGACAATGGCGGCCATCAGGGCATGGGCGCGGCCGAACTGATCGCCAACAGCGGCTCGAGGCTGGAACTGGTTTCGCCGGAACGCTTCTTCGCGCCGGAAATGGGCGGCATGAACCACGTGCCGTATGTCAGGGCCTTCCAGGAAAGGGGTGTCACAGTCACCATCAACACGCGCCTGCGTTCAGTGCGACGCGAGGGCAATCAACTGGTCGCGGAACTCGCTTCGGATTTTGCCGATGGCTGGCGCGGGGAACGCAGGGTCGACCAAGTGGTGGTTGAGCACGGCACTGTGCCGCTCGATGACCTCTATCTCTCGCTGAAACCGCTCGCGAAGAACGGCGGCGCGGTCGACTACGAACGCCTGGTCAACGGCGGCGACATCTTTCCCGCACGCAATCCGCAAGGATCGTTTGTGCTGTTCCGTATCGGCGACGCCGTCGCCTCGCGCAACATCCATGCCGCCATCTATGACGGGATCCGTTTCGGCCTGCGGATCTGATCCGCGGCCCGCCTAGATCGGCATGTTGAACGGCCTTATGATCTGGATGCTGGATGCGCCCGGCGCGACCGATTTCGGCAACGCGCCCTGTGCCCGCATGATGTGGACGCAGGCCGTGCGCATATCTTGCCGGAGATCGTGATACAGCACGGCCGAGATGCGTCGGCGTTGGTGGCGCGCGGTCTGGCCTGCATACGAGAGCCCATCTATGCCGGCCTGGCCGCGCGCCCGCACGTCATTGGCTCATCGCCGGGCAACGTGCGATCTTTGTAAGCGTATGTTCAGATCATCCTGGCGGTCGCCATGCACAGCACGGTGACCACCAGCAGCCATGCGGCGATGCGTTCGCCCATCGCCATTCTGGCGCGCAATCGAGTTGCGATTTCCGCATTGGCGCCGGCAAGCTGCCTGCTGGGCGCTCTGACCATGGCGCCGAGCACGCCGGCGGCGGCGAATGCGGCCAGGATGCCGAGCGCCAACACCATTTCCATCGAGCCGAAATAGGCGCCGTGGAAAAAATACCACAGCAGCGCCCCGGTCAGGAAGACCATGCCGGCCGCGCCCATCTGCGGCTGGATGAAGCGTTCCGCCTTGATCTCTGGATCGCGGGCAAGCGTGATGGTGGTGCCAGCCCAGAACACTCCCGCCATGACGTGAAGACCGATGACGACGATGTAGACATATTGCATGCCGGCTCTCCTCTCTCGCTTGCTGCGCCTAATAGTTAGATATCTAACTGTTAGATGTCAATGTATAATCGCGAACCTGTTCCCCATCCATGGGAAAACACCATCTAGAGCCGGATGCTCTCAGGTCGATCGACCTGAAATCTGAATGCGCCTCTAGATCAAAGAGATAGAGCATGACGTCGTCCGAAAACCGCTTCACACTTTTCGGCATCATGCTCTAGTGTCCGGCAATGACACCCTTTGAACGCCCGCCTGTCGGCATGAATCTCGGCCGCACAGCCAAGCTTGTTGCACAAGCCTTCGATGCCGCTTTGGTTGAAGCGGGCGGGACCTTGCCGGTCTGGCTGACGCTGCTGTCTGTCAAGTCGAGCAAGCAGGCCAACCAGCGCGAACTCGCCGACATGATCGGCATTCAGGGGGCGACACTGACCCATCATCTCAACGCGATGGAGACACAGGGCCTGCTGACCCGCCGCCGCGATCCCGTCAACCGTCGGGTTCATCTGGTCGAATTGACAGAGGCGGGTGAAACGCTGTTCGAGACGTTGCGGCAAGCAGCGCTCGTCTTCGACAAGCGGCTTCGCGCAGGGTTGTCCGACGAACGGCTGAAGGAGTTCGCGGACATGCTGGCGTTGTTGCGTGCCAATGTCGGCGGGATGTGACG
Organism: Mesorhizobium sp. B2-4-12; assembly: GCF_006441575.1. Classification (NCBI taxonomy): domain Bacteria; kingdom Pseudomonadati; phylum Pseudomonadota; class Alphaproteobacteria; order Hyphomicrobiales; family Phyllobacteriaceae; genus Mesorhizobium; species Mesorhizobium sp. B2-4-12. Next base: position 5,434 of record NZ_VFVC01000063.1, on the reverse strand, counting down.
ACCGCATTGTTTCGGAACATCTATTCCTGTCCGTTGTCACGGCATCCGAAATCTCAGCCGGAATAGCCAAGGCCGAGCGCGAAGGAGCGACCACGAAAGCCGCTTTGCTCCGCGACTGGTGGCAGGCGATCGAGTGTCTTTATGGAGCGCGGATTCTTCCCTTTGATTTGCGCGCGGCGAATGCCGCCGGAGCGATTGTCGACCGTGCAAGGGCACATCGGCCAGGATACGAGGATATAGCGATCGCCGCGACGGCTGAGGTTCGTGGGCTGACGATATTGACGGAAAACGAGCGCCATTTTGCACCTCTGGGGTGCCAATGCTGAATCTGCTGAAGGTCCTTCCGCCGCCCCCCGCGGCCAATCCATCACTTTAATCGTAGCCAGCGATTGGCGCGCCGGACCAGCGCGCTGTTGGATGCACCGGCCTCAGGATGCATGCCGACCATGAACAGCGTTGCTGGAGCCTGCTCCACCTCCAGCACGTCGAGGATGTTGCTGGTGCCGTTCAGTGGCCCATCGCCGTGGCTGGTTTTCAAGGCGGGCCGGGCTCTACCTACGCCAGGCTGCCTTGCAGCACTGTCAGCCTGGCCTTCTTCGGCATGCGGGCCGTCAGCCATTCCAAAGCCTTGTCGTGCGGCATGGGGAAGGCGATCGAATAGCCCTGCACCTGATCGCAGCCGATCGCCATCAGCGAGTCGAGCTCGGCCTCGGTTTCGGCGCCCTCGGCGACGATCGAGATGCCGAGGCCGCGGGCAAGTTCTGTGATGGCGCGCACGATCTTGGAGTTGTCGCCGTTCTCATGGATGTTCTGGACAAAGCGGCGATCGATCTTGAGCCGATCGATCTCGTTGGGATTGACGTGGCTCAGCGAGGCATAGCCGGTGCCGAAATCATCGAGCTCCAGATGGACGCCGGCTGCCCTGATGTGACGAAGCTTGGCCGCGATGCCTGTCTTCTCATCGTCCAGGATGACGGACTCGACGATTTCCAGCGACAGTTTCTGTGGCGGCAATCCGGCCTTCTCCAGTGTCTCGAACAGGAACGTATCGAAATCGTGCTCGCGCAACTCGGTACCAGAGACATTGACGGCAAGCCGGCCGAAGGCAATCCCGGCACGGTTCCATTCGGCTGCCTCGCTGATCGCCTTGCTGATCACGATGCGACCGATCTCCGGCATGAAGCCGCATTTCTCGGCGACCGGAATGAATTCGCCCGGCGAGATCATGCCGCGCTTGGGATGGTTCCAGCGCACGAGGGCCTCGATGCCGCTGATGGTGCCGTCTGTCAGGGAAACCTGCGGCTGGAAATAAACCTGGAACGCTTTTTCCGAAATGGCGACCTTGATGTCATGCTCGAGTTGCTTGCGGTAGTCGAGCTCGCGACGCAGTTCCTCCGAGAAGAACGAGAAGTTGCCGCCGCCCATCTTCTTGGCGGAGTAGAGGGCCAGATCGGCATGGACGAGCAGGTCCTGGGCATTGTCGGCATCGATTGGATAGACGGCGATGCCGCCGCTGGCGCCCGGAAGAATGGTGGTGCCCTGGAAAATGATGGGCTCGTTAATGTGCGCAAGGATACGCCGTGCCAGCATGTTGATGTCTTCGGTGCTGCCGGCCCCATTGAGGATCATCACGAATTCGTCGCCACCGAGCCGCGCGCACAGATCCGACGCCCGGCAGGAATCGCGCATGCGCTGCGCCGTCACCACCAGGACGTAGTCGCCGGCGGCGTGGCCCAGCGTATCGTTGATCTGCTTGAAGCGGTCGAGGTCGAGCTGGACTACGGCCAGGCGTTCGCGCCGGCGATGCGCGCCCTTGATCAGCGTGTCGAAATGGTCGGTCAGAAAGGTGCGGTTGTGCAGGCCGGTCAGGCCGTCGTGAACCGCGATGAAGGCCATCGAATTGCGCGCATCGACCAGTTCACGCGTCTTGCGCAGGATCGCGTTGGACATCGGCCTGAAGATGAACAGCGCGACCAGCAGGATTACGCCGAGGGTGGCGAAGAAGAGCGTGCGATGGAGGGCGAGCAGCTTTTCGGAGCGCTCGTCGGCATCGGCGCTGATACGCTGTCCGAGCGCCGCATAGCCCGACAGGGTGGCATTGGCGACCGAGGCATCCAGGTTGACGCGTTCGGCGCCGCCTTTGTAGCCGCCATTGTCGGGATGGTTGAGTTGCGATTCGAAGGCGGAGACCAGACGGTCGCCATTTGCGATCAGGCCAACCGAAAAATAGTCGAGATGGAAGGGCTTGGCGAAAAGCACGCTCTCGATCGATTTTGAATTGAGCTTGGCCGGCGATTCCGGCTTCGCCCCCGTCTGCTTGAGCAGCAGATCGTAGTTCGTCTCGAACTCTGCCGTAGCCTGCTTCAGAGCGCTGACCAGCGCCGGCTGCTTGTCGCGAGAGGCGGCGCCCGTTGCGCTGGCAAGAAAGACGATGCGCTGCGACAATGTTTTCTGCGTGCCGACGATGTCGAGCAAGGTGTGGTTGTGCTGCTGCGTGGCCATCGTCTGCTGCAGCAGGACGAAGGAGGCCGCCACCATGGCGGCAATGATCAGCAGCGCCAGCCAATAGCCGGCCTTGATCAGCAGGATGAGCTTGCCTGAAACGGTTTGCACCGGCTGCTGCGACATTTTCGGGGGCGGCCTCTCGCCAACGGATTCCTGTGTGAGCACCATTGAAGCGTAAACGTTAACAGGACTGGAAATCGACGGTCGGCCGGCAAGGGGCAAAGGGGTAAAGATCGCGAAATGGTTATCGGGTTCTTGCGCGGTCGGCCCGCATTTGAACATTCGTCGTCCCGTACGTCCCCGCATGATCATTTGAGCGATACCCGTGGCGTCTCAGCCGATGCTGCCCGGCCACCCGATCCGGTCGCTTTTACGATGGATTTTTTGCGCTGGGGGGACGACAGTCTGCCCACGTCAAACGAGGCCTGATCATGACCGCAGCATTTCTCTCCCATATCGACAGCGAGCTTGCAGGACTGAAATCCGCCGGCCTCTACAAGTCCGAGCGGGTGATTTCCTCGATGCAGTCGGCGCAGATCGAGGTCGGCGGCGAGAGAGTACTGAATTTCTGCGCCAACAATTATTTGGGCCTCGCCGACAGCGCTGATTTGCGAACGGCGGCCAAGCAGGCGCTCGACCGTTATGGCTACGGCATGGCGTCGGTGCGCTTCATTTGCGGCACGCAGGAGGAGCACAAGCAGCTCGAGGCGACGATTTCATCTTTCCTGGGCCTGGAAGACACCATTCTCTATGGCTCCTGCTTCGACGCCAATGGCGGCCTGTTCGAGACGCTGCTTGGTGAGGAAGACGCTGTTATCTCGGATGCGCTGAACCATGCCTCGATCATCGACGGTGTCAGGCTGTCGAAGGCTAAGCGCTTTCGCTACGCCAACAACGACATGGCCGACCTTGAAGCGCGGCTGAAGGAAGCGAAGGACTGCCGCTTTCGTCTGATTGCCACCGACGGTGTGTTTTCGATGGATGGCATCATCGCCAACCTCAAGGGGGTCCGCGATCTCGCCGACAAATATGATGCGATGGTGATGGTGGACGACAGCCATGCGGTCGGCTTCGTCGGCAGGAATGGCCGTGGCTCGGCCGAACATTGCGGTGTCGAGGGCAGGGTGGACATCATCACCGGCACGCTGGGCAAGGCGCTCGGCGGCGCGTCCGGCGGTTACACGTCGGGCAAAAGCCAGGTGGTCGACTGGCTGCGCCAGCGCTCGCGGCCCTATCTCTTTTCCAACACGTTGATGCCGGCGATCGCCGGCGCCTCGATCAAGGTGTTCGACCTGATCCGCCATGGCGATGCCTTGCGCGAGCGCCTATATGCCAATGCGGCGCGATTCAGGTCCGAAATGGGCAAGCTCGGCTTCACGTTGGCGGGAGCGGATCATCCGATCATACCGGTGATGCTGGGCGATGCGAACTTGGCGCAGGAGATGGCGGCACGCATGCTGAAACGCGGCATCTATGTCATCGGCTTTTCCTTTCCGGTGGTACCGAAGGGCCAGGCGCGCATCCGCACCCAGATGTCGGCGGCGCATTCCACCGCGGATATTGACCGCGCGGTGGCGGCGTTTGGCGCGGTCGGCAAGGAACTGGGCGTGATTTCCTGAACGGCCGGTACCGAAAAACGATTCCGGATCAAGAGATTCAAGGGACAAAAGCATGTCGAACATGATGAAGGCACTGGTGAAGGCCAAGGCCGAACCGGGCATCTGGATGGAAGAGGTGCCGGTGCCGGAGATCGGCCCCAACGATGTGCTGATCAAGGTGAAGAAGACCGCGATCTGCGGCACCGACGTCCACATCTACAATTGGGACCAGTGGGCGCAGAAAACGGTGCCGGTACCGATGGTGACCGGCCATGAATTCGTTGGCACCGTCGCTGATTTCGGTGCGGCGGTCACCGAATACAAGGTCGGCCAGCGCGTTTCGGGCGAGGGGCACATCGTCTGCGGCCATTGCCGCAACTGTCGCGCCGGGCGAGGGCATCTCTGCCGCAACACGCTCGGCGTTGGCGTCAACCGGCCGGGCGCTTTCGGCGAGTATCTGGCGATCCCGCTGCACAATGTGGTACCGATCCCCGATGACGTGCCGGACGAGGTCGCGGCGATTTTTGATCCCCTCGGCAATGCCGTCCACACCGCATTGTCTTTCGATCTGGTCGGCGAGGATGTGCTGGTCACCGGCGCCGGGCCGATCGGCATCATGGGCGCGTTGGTGGCGCAATGCGTGGGCGCCAGGAAAGTCGTCATCACCGACATCAACCCGGTGCGGTTGGCCTTGGCGAAAAAGCTCGGCGTCCAGCACGTCGTCGATGCCTCCAAGGAAAAGCTGCGCGACGTCATGCCGGCGCTCGGCATGACGGAGGGGTTTGACGTCGGCCTTGAGATGTCGGGTGCCGCACCCGCCTTCCGCGACATGATCGACACCATGAACAATGGCGGCAAGATCGCCATCCTCGGCATCGCGCCGACCGGCTTCGAGATCGACTGGAACAAGGTCATCTTCAAGATGCTGCACCTGAAAGGCATTTACGGGCGCGAAATGTTCGAGACCTGGTACAAGATGATCGCGCTGGTGCAGGGGCCGCTGGATGTGTCGGGGTTGATCACGCACCGGATCGGCATCGACGATTATCAGGCTGGGTTCGATGCGATGCGCAGCGGCAGCTCGGGCAAGGTGGTGATGGATTGGTGAGGGGCGTTGATAGAGACGTAGAGTTCCTTCGCCCCCTCTGTCCTGCCGGACATCTCCCCGAAAGACCTGTGTGGGCGAAGAGCGCCACCCTATCCTATCCTTCGTCATTCTAGGGCGGAGCAAGGAGCGAAGCGACGCCCGCAGACCCTAGTCACCTGAATCTGAAGTTCGGTTCATTGTCTTCTGGCAGAAGCGCTTGACCGACGCGAGGATTTGGTCGGCG
>NZ_VFVC01000062.1:0-22738 GCF_006441575.1 Mesorhizobium sp. B2-4-12 | reverse complement strand
CCGGTCCTCCCGGCGGACAAGAAAACCGTTACCCATGCAATCGGTCCATCCTGTTACCTATCTATCCGGTTCGGACAAGCTTCCCTTCTCCCCGTCCCTATACGGGGAGGAAAGACGTGGTCCGCGCAGCGGACGAAAAGCGAATTGCTGGCTTCGCCAACGGCGAATGCCGGCAGGCGGATGAGGGCCGTGCTGACGAGGCGGGGTTGAGAACAATATGAACTTCAAGCATCCGATTCAGATGCCACTTACCGAAGCGCCGGCGCCGCCCCTCATTGCCCTGCCGAGCTTTTCTAACCGTAAGCGGGGAGAAACAGGCGGAACCCTATTTCGGCGCCTGCCGGCCTTGCTTGGGCATGCGGCTCTGCACCGGGCGGGGTTCCAGTCTCATGGCCGGCCCGCTGTCGGCAACCAGGATGCCGGTGACGCGGGCGAAGCCGGTGAACGCCTTTATCGCATCGGATTCCGAAATCTGTGCCGCGATCGCCGCGCTGCAGGCGTTGAGCGCGCTGCGATAGACGTGACCGCGCCGCTCGATCGGCCAGCGCTGCAGGAAGTCGGCGGCATCGCTGACATTGTCAATTTCCTCGACATGCCCGTCCAGGCACACCTTGAGCGGCACTCCGGTTTTCATCGTACCCACGACATTCACCTTCGGTCTGGCATTGCGCGCGGCTCTCAAGCCAGCGCTCATAAACGCGCGAGGCCGGCAGGCGGTTGCATCGCTCCTGCGGCGGCTTCAAGGGCTGGCGGCCGCGTCGAGCCAGTCGTGCGCGCGGCTTCTCGGCCTGACCACCAATATGCCCTGTTGCCTGGCGGCCTTGCTGAAGGCCTCGAAGGCCGTGCGCGGGCAGCAACTGCCCTCAACCGCGAGTCTGACCAGCCGTGCCGCGTCGAGATAGGCTGGCGCGGTCTTGTCGGGCCATGGGTGCCGCAGCGCGGTCGCGGCGTCGGCCACCGAGCCGGCCAGCATGGTCTTGTTGTCGCAAAAGCGCAGGGTAACCGGCATGAAAGCCGTCATCGGCAAACCTCCCCTTGGCGTGGTGGCGTCATAACGTACGGGCCGACGGCTGGTTCCATCGGGCGGACCGTGCGCGCGGCGCGGGAGGCAGCATGAGCGAACGGCCCTTCATGCAGCTCTACGTCTCCGATTTCGTCGGCGACACGCTTCAACTCTCCACCGAGCAGATCGGCGCCTACATGCTCATCCTGATGGCGATGTGGAACGCCGGCGGCCGGCTGCCCGACAATGATGCCAAGCTGGCGCGGGTGGCGCGGCTCTCCCTGAAAAGATGGCGCGCCATCAGCGCCGATCTCCTGACCTTCTTCGATCGCGAAGCGGGCGAGATCGGCCACAAGCGGCTGACGAAAGAGCTGCACAAGGCGCACGCCAAAAGCCAGGCGAGGGCCGCCGCCGGCGCGCGCGGCGGCGCCGCCACCGCCTTGAAAACAAAGGCACATGGGGCACCAAATGCCGGTTCTTTGCCACGGCATCTTCCAGACTCCAGAAACCAGAATGAAAAAGCTTCCGGTCTTTCACGGGAAAAGACGGAGCAGCCTCCGCCGCGCGGACCGAAAAAGCCGGCCGGCTGGATCAGGCCGAAAACCCACGCCGACGCCGCCAATGCCATCATCGAGGAGATCCGCATTCATGACCGCAGCCGAACTGCAGCAGGCGACGAAGGCGCTGGCCGCGATGTTCTCATGCTTCCCGCAATCCGCCCTGACTGATGTCGAGATGCAGATGCGCGGCTATCTCGGCGCGGTACGCGACACCGACCTGTGCGACCTGCAGGCCGCCATCCAGCGCTTCGCGCGCGGCGAGGTGAGGAGCGGCAATGCCCAGTTCTGCCCTTCGAGCGCCCAGCTCTGCATCGAGGTGCGGGAGAGGCGCACGATGCGTGAACTGATGGCGCGGCGGGCGGCCTCGCAAGTCTTGGATTCCTCGCCCCCGCGAAGCGGGGGCGAGGAACCCAGGTTCTGCAAAGCCCCACTCGAACACCCAACAGCAAGGAGCCACCCATGCCCAAAAAAGCCAAACCCGCCAAGCCGCAAGCGCCGAAACTGCCGAAAGGCGAGGCCGAGCAGGTGCGCATCCGGCGGGAGGTCGGCCATGATTTCGCGCTCAGGGACGACGAATTCGGCCGCAAGCGGCTGACCGTCGGTACGTTGGAGGCACGGCGCGTCTACGAGGTGTCGAACGACGGCCACACCGCCACCGGCGGCATCGTGCGGGTGCGCAATGTCGATCCGCTTTTGGGCATCACCTCGCTGTCGCGCCAGCAGCGCGAAGCCGGCCAGCGCTACCGCGAGGATTTTCAGTGCAGCCAGCAGGCTGATGTGAAGCCGATGCGCTGGACCGAGCGCGTCGATGGCGGCCGCCAGGGCGGCATCGCCGACAGCGTGCTCGACGCCGGCCGCGCGCATGCCGCCGCCACCAGGGCGCTCGGGCATTGGGAGGTGGCCGTGGTGGTGCAGAAAGTCTGCTGCACCGGCGGCTCCATCAAGAGCCTGGCCGAACAGACCGGCGAGGGGCGCGATGTGGTGACGAAGCTGTTGAAGGTCGGGCTGGACCTGCTGGCGGTGCACTACGGCATGATGACGAGGCGGGTGGGATAGAAATCGCCCGCCGCGATGATCCGGCCGACGATGCCGGCCGGATCGGTTTCACTCGATCAGATCAAATCATCCGCAGACGCGGACTTCCTCGACGACCCTGTGGTGGTGGCGCCAATGGTTGACCAGCTCGACGCGGCAACGGTGGTACCGGTGATAGTAACGGGGCCTGTAGCCATCATCGTAGGCGTCATAGGCATGATAGGGACCATAGTAGCGGCCGCCGTAATCTCCATAACCGTTGTAATAGTCGTTGCCGTAATAGTCGTTATAGCCGCCGCCGATGCCGATGAAGACGTGGCTTCGGGCGCTAGCGGGGGCGATCATCGCCGCCGCCGAAGCAATGGCGATAACCGAGACAAGCAGGAGCTTCTTCATTGCTGCCTCCTTTCAAGGTTGACCTAATATAACTCCCGAGACGCGGCCTCGTTCCATGGATTCGCAAGACAAGCCCACAAGCCATGGATTCGCAAGACAAGCCCACAAGGCACTGGCCGCAAGGGGCCCAGGTGCTATTTCCTGGCGCTCGCGGCATTGGAATCTGGCCGCCGTGGTTCAGAACGCTGCCCCGCCTGCGATCAAGAGATTGGCGGAGCAGACCGGCCAGGGTCGGGACGTGGTGACGAAAAGGGGCTGGAACCTGCTGGCGGCGCGGCATGGATAACGTTGGGCTGTGAGGGGCGCACTGATACATGGCAATCAAAGGTGCCGAACCCTCAGAAGTTCGCCCCACTTATCATTGAGGTATTCGCAAACCAAGCGCCTATGGCAGTTGTGGGGAGTCGCCTCCGAACATAGTAGACAGGCGCCTTCCAACATGTCAGGTTTCAGACGTTGCTCAATTTTCCGCTCGGCCATTAATTCCAGAAAACGACCCTGATAAACTCCCCAGTCGCCCTTGTCCTTTTTGTAGGCTTTGAGGATATTGTCAGTCGGAGCAAGCATAGGTTGGTGAATATATTGAATATCGCCAATTTTTTTTAGTAAGTAAGCTAGATCATCTGCCTTTGCAAACCCAGCTAGTTGGGACGTATTGTGAAGGCGTATATCTACGACTTTCCTTACTCCCGCATGCAGCATGCGCTCGAAGAAGTTCTCGGCGTTCGATTTGGTAAAGCCGATGGTGGAGACGTTGATCTTATCCATCTGCTACTCGGCCGCGATAGCATCCGACGCGCCGTTTGAAGGTTCGGTATACGCAACCTTTCGTGCACGCTTTCGGTAAGCGGCAGCTAAGCGCTCATCGCTTGACATAAAAAGATCGCCACCGTCATGGCTTTCCAATTTTAGGAGGCGCTCCTCTATCTCACCTTGGGTTAAAATACCGCCGTTAGGGTGTATGTGTTTCACCCCCACCCCGCGCTTAGCTAGTGCCCGTCCAACCAACAGACAGCGATGACAATCCAATGGATCATGTTCTGAGCACATGAGCGCCACGCGGTATTTCTGGGCACCGTCCAGTACTCGTTGGATACCGTGCCGGAATTCGAGAGACTTCGCCATCAGCTCATAGTCAGCAATGCCGTCGCAATAGTACTGGCTACCTGTTGGACGCCCGCCAAGTTCCTTACCGAGAAAGGAATAGGCAATCCCATCCATTCGCAGTTCGTCTCTCAGTGCATCTTTACCAAACTGAGGAAAATGCCGCGAATATGGCGACGTTCGAACATCAGCAACGGCAGTGATTTCTGCGCTCCGGAGTAGCTGAAGCAACCGCTCATAAGTGTGCATAGAATGCCCGATCGTCCAGACGGTGATTTCGGTTTCTCGCATCCCACTATCCGTATATGCCGTTGATCATTAGGGCGCATTTCCCCGGTTGCCCTGCCCAAGCTCTGGCTAAACCTAACCGCACATGCACTAAACCCTGCGCCGGCAGCAACTGTTGGACTCCGGCAAGGCCGTTCAATCTGTATGTCTCGCGCAGATTTTTCGCGACTAAGGGCAGATTGTAGCAGGCTGCGCCATCGTTAAGATAGGCACGTAGGCTCGTTTTGCCCTTATAATTGTCTTCGAACGGCTGCAACTGCCCCACTGGAACCCTGACCGCACCAAGGGAGCCAATCTGGGTGGTCTCGGGAACGTAGACTCCTTGAAATGCCCCGTTCCATGTCTTTGAATGCACTAAATGCCCACCGAACGCCTGATTCACTGCTACCTGTGTGGGAGGAGCGCCCGCGGCGAACCAATGGGTTGGCCCCGCATTCGCAAGTTGAATTCCAGCATTGCTAATGACTGTATCCTCTGTTCTATGCGGAAATGCGCTCGCATGTTGCTGTCCGGTTGGATTTACGTCCACCGTTGCGCCGGGATTTATCCCGTGCAGTTGCAAGAGACCTCCAGTCCAATTGCTGCCGTTAGGCAGAGGCCTCACCATTCTGTGAGCCTGAACATCCCAACCTGCGACGCAATAGTTGCTCCCGTGCATTTCGGTAATATCTGTGAGAATTAATCGCATATTCTGGCCTCCCCTTATTCACAACCTTCGATACTGCGGCGTTAAAATTCTTGCTACAGCTTTTTTGCTGCACGCTTACCGCGAACTTCCTGCGGAAGGCAGGCGCAATGGCGTGGTCTGCGTCGATGTTGAGATGGCAGGCGCGCGAGAGGCGGCCGTCTCGATGTGCGTTCCGCACGATGGAATGGCTAAACCTACTGCGCATCTAGCACGGAGGATTTACTGAGGTGTTTCGATCAGCGCATGAATGGCTGCGAGGGCGCAAGCCGGAGCGCGGCAGCGTCGGAGGGGACCATAATCGCTGGCGCCGTCCACCTCATTGGTAGCGTGGCCTTCAACCGGCGTTTATCGCCATGCCCTGGTCGAAATGGTGAGTTCGGACGTGAACGGGGAGAAGCGAGAGCCAAGCCACTCTAGAACAGCGCCTTTTCGAGCGGGCCTTCCAGCGTCTCCGCAAACGCCGTGGCCAGATGGTGCCGGTCGCGGAACGCCAGCTTGCCGCCGATGAAGACGTGGCATTGGGTGGGGCCGCAGAAGCGATCGGTGAGGTCGACATAGAGCGTGTCAGGCACGCTTTTCACCACGGCGCGCTCGGCGGCGGCGGCCTTGTCATTGGCGGCCTCGGTTCTTGGCGTGTCGCAGCGCGAGGGCGCCTTGCGCCACCAGAGCGCGCGGGCCACGCAGGAATCGGCGAAGCTGTCGCCGATCGGCGTGTCGCGGATGACTGCCGTCTCGACGCCGGCTTTGCTGAAGGCCTGCAGTGTGGAGCGCAGGCCTGCCTGCCAGCGCGCGGTCTCGGCCTCGCGGCCGGCGGCTGGCATGTCGCGGGTCAGGTTGCCGATCGAGAATTCCGAGATCACCACAAGCCGCGGTTTGCGGCGGATTATGTCTGCTATGGCCTGTTCGCGCCAGGCGTCGCATTCGGTGTAGTCGCGCTTCAGCACCGCGTTGAAGGTCGACAGCCGCGAGGCGCGGCACGAGGATTTGAGATAGGTGACCACTTTGGTGTCGTTGCGCCGGGCCGCCGCGACCAGCGGCGTCGACCAGTGGTCGGCATGCGAATCCCCGAACAGCACGATGGTGTGGGCGGCATCCGCCGGGCCGAACACGCAAGGCTTCGGTTTCACCGTGTGGAAGTCGAGCAGGCAGTTGGCGTCGCGGGCGCGCGCGATGGAGGGCTGTTCGGCGGCCTGTTCGATGCCGCGCTGGGCAGGGTCGATATTGCGTGTGGCCAGGTGCGCGCTGGCATAGGCCACCGCCACGCCCGCGCCGGTCAGCGCCAATGCGGGAGCCAAAGCCATTGCAGGAAAAATGCGAAGCGGTTTTGCGCCAGCAATCGCGACAAAACGAAAGGCTCGGGCGTCCGCTATCGGCCAGCCGCCGCGCCGCGCCGGGTTCTCGATCAGATGATAGGTGAGGAACGACAGCGCCAGCGCCAGAGCGCCGCAGCCGAGGCGCTGCGCGACGGTGAGATCCGGCACCAGCATGCCGGCATAGACGATGACCGGCCAGTGCCAGAGATAGAGTGAATAGGAGAGCGCGCCGATCCATTGCAAAGGCGGCAGCGAAAGCAGGGAAGCGGGGGCCAGCGCCTGCCAGCGGGCAGGGCTGGCGGTTGTTTCGCTGTCGTTCTCTTCGCCGGCGCCGCTCAGCAGCACCAGGACCGTGCCGGCGACCGGCAACAGCGCGTACCAGCCGGGGAAGGGCAGGTCTTCGCTCAGGGCAAGATAAGCCGCCGCGATCAGCGCCAGGCCAAGCCAGCCCTGCACCGCGCGCAGCCATCGAGCAATTCCAGGGAAAGTGTGAAACGGTTTTCCGTCCGCAATCGCGTCAGGACAAAGAACCGGAGCGGTTCGGCGGTTCCGCGAAACGATGAACCGCTCCAGCCGGTGCCGCCACAGGGTCGCCGGTGCCAGCGTCGCCAGGCCGCCGGCGGCGAACTCCCAGGCGCGCAGCGGCGAGAAATAGAAGGCCCAGGCCGGCGCGGCGCTGGTCAGCCACAGGCAGGCGAGGAAGGAGGCGAGGCCGGCCGCGCCGATCACCGCTACCGCCATGCGCTTTCCCGGACGCAGCCAGGCAGCGAGCAGAAGCAGCGTGGGCCAGACGAGATAGAACTGCTCCTCCACCGACAGCGACCAGAAATGGATGAAGGGATTGCTCAAGGCATCGGCGGCGAAATAGTCGAACGACCAGCGCAGCAGCCACAGATTGATGGCATAGGCCGACGCAAACATGGCGCCGCGCGAATAGAGCGCCTGCTCCTGCGGCGCCAGGATGAAATAGCCGGCGGCGAGCGTGACCAGGATGACGAACAAAGCGGCCGGCAGGAGGCGCCGGGCGCGGCGGGCATAGAAGCGCCAGAGGTCGAGCCTGCCGGTCTCGGTGATCTCCCGCATCAGGTGCGTCGATATCAGCCAGCCGGAAATGACGAAGAAGATGTCGACGCCGGCAAAGCCACCGGGCAGTGCGGCGAGGCCGAAATGATAGGCAACGACGCCGCCGACCGCCAGCGCGCGCAAGCCCTGTATATCTGGCCGAAACGATGCCGACACGATAGTTCCTTTCGTGCAAGCCCAGCCCGCCCCGCGTGCCGGCCAGACGGCCGATATCGCAATGCAGCAGACTTTTCGCAGTGCAACATGGCCGGAAAAAGGAAAGCGGGAGGAAATTGATGGTGATGGTTGACATGCAGCGGCCGCTCATGTGCAGGCAGGGATCGCAGTCGCGGGCCGGCCGAGGCGATCACTTTCCTAGCCGCCCGAAGCCTTCGTCTCGATCTCCTGGAGATAAAACGCCTTGCTCGGCTGCAGATGGTCAACGCAGAGCTGCGCCAGCACCCAATTGTCCCGGCGCTGCAGCGCCTCGATCATCATCGCGTGATGCTGGCGCGAGATTTCGAGCTTTTCCCTGTCGGCCAGCGAATTGGCCCGCACCGGCAGGCTGAGGCGCATGTAGTGTTCGATCGAGGACACCAGATAGGCGTTGCCGCAGGCCGAGAACATTGTCAGGTGGAAACGGTCATTGGCCTCGTGGATGCCTCTGAGATAACCGCTATCGACATGGCTGCTGTAGACGCGGTGGACCCGCATCAGTTCCTCGATCAGCGCATCGCCGGCGGGCAGGGGGATCATCAGCGCCGCCTGGCGCTGCAGCATTTCGCGCACCTCGTAGATCTGGCGCACCTCCTCGGGCGAGAGCCGGCGCACCATGGCGCCCTTGTTGCGCTCGCGCGTGACGATGCCGAGCCGCTCCAGCTGGTAGAGCGCCTGGCGGATGGCGTGGCGCGAGACCGGAAAGCGGGCGAGCAGCACATCCTCGACCAGGCGCGTGCCGGGCGCCAGCCGGCCGAAGATGATATCCTCCTCCAGCGCGTGCACGGTGTCGGCTTCCTTGCCGCCATAGTCGAAGCTGTTGAGCATTGCGCCCCCTGTTGTCTCGGGCCAACCTCGCCGGCTGGAAGCACCACTCTAGCCCTCGCGCAGGAGGCTTACCACAAGGTGGTCGAGGCGCGGGTTGTCGAGGCTGACGATCCCGGACATCTGCATCGCCTGCTTCAGGCTGATCCTGCCGAGTTCCTGGCGCATGATGACCCGCACGCAGACCGGTCCGGCTCCGGTCAAAACGAAGGCCTTGCCGACCAGGACCGGCTCCGAGAAAGGGGCCCACTGCACGGCCACGATCGACGGCTCCGCGGTCTGGCGGCGGTTGATGCCGGCGAAATAGATCCAGTTCAGGCGCGAGATCGCGATGCCGTAATGCCAGCCCGGCGCCCGCGCGCCGCCTTGCCGATGGCCTTCGGTCCACCGCGTCACGCGCCTGAAGGTCACCAACTCGGCCTCGCGCCGCACGAAGGTGACCGAGCGCATCAGAAGGTCGGGACGGTCCGGAACCGCGAAATAGGTGAAATAGGTGCCGCCCGCAATGGCCGGAGAAGGGCCACGCACCATGTTCTCGTAGAGCGTCCGGTGCATCGGCGGCAGATCCGGGTGTCCGGGTGCCGCGGCTTGCGGCGCCCCGTACAGCTCGTCCTCATCGATCCCGAAATAGGCGCAGATCAGCCTGGCCGTGGCCTGGTTGGGCACGCTCTTGCCCTGCAGGTAGCGCTCGAACTGCGAGCGGTTCATGCCCAGCCCGCGGCATGCGGCGCTCACCGACGCATGGCCGCCGACCAGCCGTCTGAGATTCGCGGCAACATTCTCCCGGATTGGCACGACTCCGCCCCTCGACAGATGTCCGAACCATTATTCAAGCGTTCGCTTATATCTCGCCAATCTCGCACAACATCGCGTCGGCGCGAATGGGACCTTCGGCCAAGAGGCGGGGCGGACGGGCCTCACGAAAGGCCCGCCACCGACGCGAATCGTGGCGGGCCTTCTGGAGTAGGCCGGGCTTCCCACCGTCCGGCCTTTTGCAAAACCTGTCGGCGGGGCGATCGTTCCATCACGACGGAAAGCCCGCCCCTCAAGGGGAAGCGGGCTTTCCCAAGCTCGTCAATATTGGATTGGCAAGAGTGCCAAGATCAGCCGCAAGGATGCGAAATGGGGCAGGCGACGGCGGCAATCGCCGACAGCCTGTCGCGCTTCACCAGAACTGGCTTTTGATAGGTCTTTTTCATGTGAATCCCCCATGTCCCGATACGCCTGAGGTAGAGCGTCCGAGACCGGATTTTGTCAAGGCGTGGCTGGAATAAAGAAACCCCGCCGGCCGGAGCCTGGCGGGGGTTGATTGGAGGAGTGATCGAATGGGAGACGATCCGGCTGCACAACGCGGTCGCCGCGCAAAGGTTCCAGCCCGCGCCTTTCGGGCGGCGCAATGGACGCGACCGTCTTTGCCCAGTTGGCATCCCGGCCAGCTAAAGGTGGCCCGCTGTCGCCGCCGCCATTGCTTTGGGCACGTTGAGCAGAGCCAGGGCCGCGGCGACCTGAGCCTTCCAGCCTTTGGGCATCTCCACCGGATTTCCGTAGCGGTCGGCGCCGGTCAGAAGCCCGCGTGCCGCATGGAACCCCAAGGCGCGGTAGGCTTCGAACTGCTCCTCGGTGAAGAACTGGTCGACGGTCGTTTCGTGGGGAAAGGTGGGATGGCGCCTGAAATAGTCGAGGATGTAGTCGTTCTCGTCGCCGCTCAATGACGACTTGATATAGATCAGGACGCCTGTTTCGTCGTCGTCATATTTGATGACGCCGATCGCGGCATGCGGGCCACGCCGGCCAGGCGGTCCGTCGGGCCCATAGGGCGCGGTTGGCGTTATGCCGAGTGCGTTGGCCTCAATCGCCTGCCACCCCAAATCTATCCTCACGCCGAGGTCGATGCGGGCCATGACCTCCAGATTGACCAGCGATGGGAATGTCAGCGCCGGGTCGGCCTCGGCATCGACCGCGAGGATGACCTTGCAGCGGCGGCGCAGCAATTCGTAGATGCCGAGGTTCTCGATGTGGCCGCCATCGGTCAGGTAGACGTTGAGCCGGTTCTGGTTCAGGAGCCCGGCCGTCTCCGCCGCGAAGTACCAGGTGCCGACATTCGCGATCCAGCGATTCAAATGCTTCTTGAAGGCCACGATCCGGAAAGGGTTGGCCAGCCAGTAGCCGAGCCGGATGTTCAGCAGGGACAGGCTGAACGTAAGGATTTTTATTGTCTGCCGTCCCATATTCGCCGATGCCGCCGCACCCGACGTCGCCATTGCCGTGGCGAGGCTGAGGTCGGGCACCACCCTTTCCATGTCCGTCGAGGCGACATAGCGGGTCGACTGGCTGCCGACATGCAGCGGGCTGAAGATGAAATTGTCGGCGTTGCGGCCGCGTTTGTTGAGGTCCTTCGAGCCCTCGAGGTTTATGGCGGCATTGGACAGGAGATAGGGCGAGAAGGCCGCCCCTTCCTTCCAGTTTCCGGCCTCATCGACCGGTTTCAGGGACGAAAATTTCCAGGTGTCGACCGAGTCCGACGGCTGCTTGCCTATGGTGCTCCTCTGCATGAGGAAGGCGCGGCTGAGACGGTCGCGATAGAGCCTGTGGAGCGAGTTCGAATTCGGTCCGATCAACAGGCAGATGGCCGAGAGGACCAAAGCGACGCCCAGATATGTCGCGCCGATGGGGCCAAGCCGGGAAAGCGGGCCGATATACCAGTCCGCCTCGCATTGCGTGACTGTCTTCAGCCAGCCCGGTGTTTCCACGCCGCACCAGTCGTCTCCTTTGCGGATCGCCCAATAGCTCAGGGAGATGTACGTCACCCACAGCATGAACGGCACGATCACCGCGGCGAGGTAGAGGACGAGCCGGCTGCCGTTCTTCTTGATCGTCGCGCTCCAGCTCACATCGCCAAATGCCGCCTCGGCGAGCTTGGCGAGTTTTTGCGAAACCGAAATCAGCACCGCCACCGTTGGCACGAGCACGCTGGCAAGCGAGGGCAGAATGCTCGCGAAGGCCGACAGAAAATCCTGGAACGGCTCTGCCAGGACGAATGTCTGGTCGGTGGAACTGATGACCTTGTCGTTGGCGTTCGCAAGCATGCCCGAAAGCACCAGGGGCTGGATGTCGATGATCGCCGAGGCGAGCACCACGGCAACCAGCGCGCCAAGGGCGCGGCCGAGAATCTCGCGGCTTCTCAGCGAGCCGGTGCGGAAGGTGAGGGACGTGTAGAGCGCGCTGCCAAACATCAGCAACGCCGCCAGCGCGGCAAGCACCACGGTATGCGCGAAGTACTTCATGGTTGCGCCGAGCATTGGCAGTTTCGAGACCGAAATGCCGAAAATGCCGGGTCTCACCAGATCCGCTACAGTGGGGTTGATCGCGATGGTGAGCACGGCAAGCAGCAGCAGGGCCGGCAGCACGATCAAGGCGTTGACCAGCAGGCCCCGCATGACCAGCGCGATGCTGACCAGATAGTCCGCGGCACCGCTGGGCGCCAGGAAATTGGAGAAGTCCCGCAAATGCTGTGTTTCGGGCGTCTCCGCTTCGTCGAGCCGGCTTTCGAAGGGGAATGTGCGGCTGTCCTGCATCATTCCGGCCACGACCGAAGTGCCGATATAGCCGCCGCCCGAGACGGTGGAGAGGTAGTCGACGGCATCGAGCGGGCGCGGACTGCCCGCCGGCGCCAGCGACTCCAGCGCCTGCAGCACGCCGAGGCAGTAGGAGGCCGAGCGCACGCCGCCACCTGAGAGCGCTATGCCCGTAAGATTGCTGGCTTTCTTGGTCCTGATCGCACCGCGTTCCGGGTCGGACCTTGCCTCGTCGATCGCCGCATCGCCGCGATCGACGAGGAAGTGGCTGGTGGCCTGGCCGGTGCCGTTTGCCCTGTGCTCGGCCACGGCTCCGCCGCGGATGCGCATGCGGCGAAAATTGACAGCGCTCAGTTCGCGGCGGAAGACCTCGATAAAATCCAGGGGCACGCCGATCTCCATTATTCAGGAACCGCACGCTGTCCGTATTGTAGGGAAATATCCTTGCGCCACTAAAGCGCGTGCTGTGCGCGTTGTCCACAGCGGGACAGGCGCACGGCATTGCTACTTGGCATGCCGGCTCTTTATCTCTGTGCCAGATCTTGTGTCAGGCAATTCGTCAATTGCGACGTCTAGCCGTGGGGCGACCAGCATTTTTATCGCGTGAAATCAGTCACAGGGCGGCAGATCAGGACGCTGCAAGAACCGTCCGCTGCTGGGATCTGCACGCGAAGCGCATATCGTCCGGGGCCGCATTCAACGGCACTGGATACATACCGATCATATAGTGTTAACCGCCCGTCACGAGGGGTGTAGCGCAAGATCGCCTGCCGGTCGCGCGCAAGAATGCGGTGAACATCTGCGCAACTTTGCGCATCAACATCATACCTGCCGATTGCCAATGCTGGCGACGCAAGCAGAAGCGCTGATATGATGGATAAATTAGCTCTCCTCATGTGTAGCTCCTGACAAGTCGATTCTCGAATATTGCCGAGGTGACTATCATCACCATCTGCAGGCCCCTATGTCTGGACACGCTTCGCTGATCGGCAGCGCGAGCCACACAGGAGAAAAAAGGCCGGTTGACGTGCCGGTTCCGCGCCATTCATCATTGGGATGAACCGAACACATCTATGGCGGGCATGATCGCGATGGATGTGTTGTTAGTCGCTCCGTTTCTTGTTCTCAAATTGAAGTTTTGCCGTCGCTAGTTCCTGTCCGACGGCTTGGAGCGCATCCTCGACACCGTCTCGCGCTCGGCCCGCTTGGAGCGCAACGGGGGCAGGCCGCGGTCGATCAGGTCCATATCCTCCAGCACCATGTCGCCCATCCGCTTGAAGGCGATGTCGAGCGCGCCGGCGCGGTGGGCGGAGCGCAGGAAGCCGGGCAAAGCTCGCACCGGGTGATCCCGGGCCAATGGCTCTTCCGGGAAGACATCGCTGGCGGCGACGATGTGGCCGCTCTTCACCGCCGCCATCAGGGCCGGGAAGTCGACGACGCCGGCGCGGCTGAGCAGGATGAAGGCGGCGCCCTTGCGCATGCTGGCGAAGGCATCGGCGCCGAGAAAGCCCTGGTTCTCGGAGGTCACCGAGGCGACGACGAAGACGAAGTCGCTCGATGACAGAACGTCCTCCAGCGAGGCCGGCTCGACACCATTGTCGATCAGGATCGATGGCGGCAGCCAGGGGTCGAAGACCTTTGTGCGGGTGCGGAAACCCGTGAGCAGCCGGTTCAGGGCGCGGCCCAGATCACCGAAGCCGATAATGCCGACATCGGCGCCCGAGAGCAGCCGCGCCGTCTGGTTGCCGTCGCCGCCCCACAATTCCTTGCCCTGCCGGAAGGCGAGATCGGCGTCGACGATGTCGCGGGCGAGGTTGAGCGCCATGGCCAGGCCAAGCTCGGCCACCGGCTCGGCGAAGACCAGGCCTGTCGTGACGACATGGATGCCGCGCGCGAACAGCGTCTCGTAGGGCATGTTGTTGATGAGATTGGTCTCGACATTGAAGACGCAGCGCAGCGCCTGCATCTCCTCCAGTGTCTCCAGCGAGATCGGCGGCTGGCCGATGATGTAACGGGCCTGCGCCAGCACGTCGACCGGCAGTCCGGCGACGCCGTCGGCCGTGGTCTCGACGACGCGGTAACGCGCCTTGAGCCGCGCCAGCTGCGGCGGCGTGAAAATCAGCTCGAGCGTGCGTGGTTCGGGCGCGCTGATCACCAGCGGCAAGGCATCGTTTGGCATGGCAGATTCCTCCCGGCGCTATTCAGGCACGCCTGCACGGAAGAGAGAATACCGCCGATGGACCGATTTACCGCCAAAAAACGATTTGAGGCCGGTTCGGGCGCATCATCTGGCAATCGCGCATGAAAAAACCCGCTGGCCGAGCCAGCGGGCGATGGAGGTTCTTGACCTGGCGGCTTGTTTCAAACAGGGCAGGTCGATGGTGTGCAAACAGCGGTAACGGCCGAAAGCCTCTCGCGCTTCAGCAACACCGGCTTCTGGTAAGCCTTCTTCACTTTTAGTCCCCCAGTTTTCCCTCAGACCCGAAGCCTGCTCGCGCCACCGGGGATTGTCAACGCAAGACACTGCCACGGCTCGACCGAAAAGCCGGCAGTGTGGCCGATTCGCAATAGTGCGATGCGGCGCGCGCGTCTGGTCTCCGGCGCGGCCGTAATGGTCGGTGCCACCTCAGCCGTTGCGCCGCGACGGGTGATCTCCTGGCTGTCACCACCCATGTTGTGACAGCGTGTCCTGGCACAATTGACACCGCAGGGCGAAGCGGTTCTTTTGGCGCCGTATCCAACGCGGAGGGCACTATCCGATGAAGAAATACGAGAAGCCAAGCTGGCAGAAGCGTGAACGGTTGTCGGTCGTCACGGCTGCACCCAGTCTTTCGAATTCGCCGCCCTGAGCGGATCAGGCATAACGCTTTCGCCTGGCGAAGCGAGACTCCAGGGCGCGGTCGGTGATCGCGCCTTTTGCTTTCGCGGGCAGGGATAATTTCGTCGTGGTCACCGGCCAAAAAAGGAAATAATAGCAGCTCGGGACGCAGGTCGGGTTTTGCCCTTCACCCCATATTGGAGCGGTCGTTCGTGATCGCTTGATGTGCTCTAGTGGATACAGGCAGGTGGCAGTCGTCAACTCGCATCTATCGGTCGCTCATTCGACGATCTGGCCTGCATGGATATCAACTGTTGCTCTGCCTCTGAAATGGCCACTCCGATCAAGCTGTCGAATTCGGTCATCGCGTCCAGATGCCCGTGATCGATTATGGATTTTCGAAGGATGCGCATGGCAAGAATAGCGTCCTGCAACGCGCGATCGATGTTCTTGACCATAACGGATCTCCTCAAGAACGGATCTCCTCAAGACATAAGCTGTCGGGGCCTCGCTTGTTCCGCGTGATGGTTGTTTTCGTTACGATCGATCTCTTGCCTGACCGCAATTCAAGGCGGAAAACCGTTACACGTTTTTCGTGGACATGGCTTGGGTCGAGAGGCTGGCGCTTCCTTGCTCCGCTCGGAGGGAGAAGGGAAGACGCCTCTGCTTTCGATGGCGGGAAAAGCTGGAAGTCCCTTACGCCATGCCCGGCTCCCGGCGCAGTCCCAAATGACCCATCTTGCGGCCGATGATCATCAGCTGGCGCGCCGTGTTGTTGCGCAGGCGGCGGAAACGCCATTCCAGTCCGGTGCCCGTGGTGATCGCCCTGGCATAGTGGCTGACACGCATACCGTCCTCATCGGCGGCTATTTTGACTGGATCGTCATAGAAGGCGCAGATCTTGTCAGCAGCCATGCCTGGCGTTTCGAGCCAGCGCGGAATGTGAACAGAGTGGAGCTGATCAACATCGGTCATTACCCGCACGATGCCAACGCCCGGCGTTGGATCGGTCGTGCAGAAGGCGTCGCCGACAAACACAACCCCGTCACGCCGATGCCCTTCCGTCCTCGTCAGATCGATCGGCCTGATGTCGACAGGCCCGCTGATCTTGAAGTTTCCGCACTGAGCCGCGATCTCCGGCATCATTTCGCAAAGCATTTTCTGCGGATCCTTGCGGAACGCCTTGGTCCACGGCTCGCCCGCCTCCCGGTACCCAAACATGTTCCCACGCATGACGCCATTGATGGGAAACACGCTGAGATAAGCGATGCGGTCCTCCGGTCGCCTGGCGAAACAGGTGACTGCCTGATAGGCGCATTCGTCCGGCGGGGTGGCAAGGTCGAATCCGATCGAAAGCGAATGGCCCTTTGATTCTTCGATGCGGCGGACGCCGACGGCGCGCCGCACGGCCTCGCTGTGGCCGGTGGCCACCACCACGAGCCGCGCCTCGATGATGGCGCCCGTGTTGAGGACAAGCCGCTGCTTGTTCGGTCCGGTCATGATCTCGGCGACCTTGCCCACGGTGACTGGTACCTGGGGCGGCAAGGCGGCGCGCAGGCCGTTGATCAGCGCGCCATAGGAAAAACCATATTCCACGCGCCGCTCGCGTGCGAACAGCTGGCCAAGGCGAAAGACATGGATATCGTCCATCGACGTCATCAGAGGCAGCACGATCGAGTCGAGGCCCAGCTTCTCGAACAGGTGCGTCTGGTCCGTGCCAAGCTTCTCGGCCCGGAACTCGTCGGGATGGGTCCAATGCGGATCGACCAGCGCTACCTTGCGGCCGACGTTTCCCAAGACCGTTGCCAAGGTCGTGCCGGCCAACCCGGCACCGACAATCGCCACGTCGACTTCGGTCGGGAAAGTCTCGGCGGGGTTCGCGCCGCTGCCCTTTATGCTAGTCATCTTCCCTCTCCACAATCCGTAGTGGAAAATATCTTCCGGACCCTTATCAACCTCAGGCAACCAGCACGGGTGACTGGTGGTAGCCAATGTTCAGGTTAATGACGGTCGCCTCTTCTGTTTCCAGCGCGGTGCGATCGCCGAGCCATCGATGAATTCCAGCCCGCCCGCCTCGTTGAGCGTGTGCAGCTTGCGCCCATTCCATAGCGCACCAGGGGTTAAGATCGTCTCGACCACCTGCTCCATGCCGTTCACATCAAGGTGAGCAATGCGTGCGATGCCGAGGGCCGCGCCATAGCTCCTGCGACAGTCCTGCACGGGGCGCAGCAACTGGCCGTTGCGTTCCACCATGCGGCCAGCCGGACGCGCCGAGGCGATGTCGACCAGCACGGGATTCTCGGGGTGCGGCGTCCAGGGGCCGCGAAAGTCCGGCGCCGACCACAGGTGCAGCGCGTCGGAGAAGGCGCCGCCACCATCGCGCACGGTGGCGAACAGCCACCAGCGCCCGCCATGCTCGACCAGGGTGGCATCGCTGGCGACGATGTCGGACAAGAGCGTCGCTTCCTTGACCCAACCGCCGGGGAAGGCTGTCGCCCGGTAGAGATCGACCGTGCGGTTGGCGCAGCTTTCCGGCACCATCCAGACCCCGCCGTCGCGCTCGAAGACGAAGGGGTAGGAGAGATGGTAGGGCAGGTCGAGCACCGGTTCCGGGCGGCCGATCGGCCCCGCAGGACCGAACGGCACGGCGGAGATGATGGCCTTGCCCAGCCGGTGGATATAGTCCTCGACGAACAGGGTTACCTGTCCCTGGTAGAGGATCGGGAACGGATCGGCGTAGAAGCGGCTGCCGTCGTCGGGCAGCACCCGCCAGCCCGATGCCGGATGCGCGCGCAGGTCGAACAGGTCGCGGCCATCGGTCTGGCGCCAGCCCACTTTCCAGTGCGGGGCGTTGTAGCAGAGGTGGTAGATTTTTTGGACAATGCGCCGCGCCAGCGCCTTGCCCGCCCTGACACCGAGCTTGGCGGTGGAGGGAATCTGCGGAAGAGCATCCGCCTGCGCCGGCTCGGGCAGGACGGGCAGGACGGGCAGGGCGGCCCGCGCCGAGCCCGTCATTGCCGCCAGGATCAGGCTTGCCGTGCGCGCCAGCATGTCCTGGAACGAGGCCAGCGCGATGCCGCCATATTCCGTGCCCAGGCGTCCTTCGGCGACGACCGTGCCGTTCTCCTCGATGCGGGCAATCGGCGTGCGGCCGTCGAGGATCGACGCCAGCAAGGCCGCTTCGCCGGCGGCGCCGTCATAGGTCACGCGCCAGACGCGCGTTCCGTTCACATGCGCGTCGCCGCAGAGGTCGAGCACAAGATCCGCCGGAGCGGGCGGCTCCGCGCGGTAGGGCGCCACGGTCGACAACGGCAGGCGCTTGGCCGGCCCGTCGGCGGGCAGGCCATGGATGGCCGTTTCAAGCTGGAACAACGCCGCGGCGCTGCCTGGAGTGCCGCCCCCGGCCGGTCTTGCGTCGACGCAAATCTCGACATGCGGCAGCACCGCGAGGCGCTGCAGCAGCATAAGGTGAAAGGCACGCACGCACTCGCTGTCCAGGCGCAGGCTCACCCGCATGTCGCACCCTTAGCATTCCAGTGTTCGGTATCTGGCTGGTGTTCGAATTCCGGACATGGGCGAGGGCCGGACGAATGGGCCGGAGTGAAGTGCTGACCCATTTCAATCCGTCTCCTGCTCGCCCACGCCCGTATCAGCACGCCCGTGCCTGTACTACGCAAACTCCGTGCCAAAAATCAGAAGAGCTCCCAACATAATTAACAGTGTTTTAATGGTTGGAGGAATAGCTAGGCTGAAGCCGCAATTTAAGCTTGCGGGCCCATGGAGTGTTGTCGGAGCGACCTTTGCAATCATCCCTGCTCTCGTTGCCGCAACAACACGCTCCGGAGGTGATGCAACATGCTCCGGAGCCCGTGCCGGCGCCGTCCTATGCGTCCTCGACCGTCGAACTGGGTGACCTGAAGCGCATATTGGTGCGCCGCCGTTTCCTGATCTTCGCCACCGCCGCGCTGCTGACCCTCGTGACGCTGCTCTACGGGCTGTTCACGCCGGCGCTCTACAGCTCGGTGGCGGAAATCATCATCGACCCGCAAGACCTGCAGGTGGTCACCAACGACGTCAATCCGAGCCGCGTGCCGCCCGATGGCGGCATCACCATGGTGGAAAGCCAGGTCGCCGTCGTCCAGTCGACCGGCGTGCTGCTGAGGGCCATTCAGGCCACCAACCTGACCGAGGATCCGGAATTCAACGGGCAGGGCGGGTTGTTGAGTCATTTGCTGGGCTCCGGGTCGGCCGAAACCGACAAGACGGCGAACACGCTCGATGCCCTGCACCGGCGGCTGGCGGTGAAGCGGGCCGACAAGGTGCTGGTCATCGACGTGATCGTCACCGCCAGGAGCGCGGACAAGGCGGCGAAGCTCGCCAATGCGATCGCGCAGGCCTATCTGGCGGACCAGGCCAGCGCACGCGCGCAGGCCGCCACGGACGCCTCCAAATCAATCACCGCGAGGCTCGACGAGCAGCGCAGGCGTGTCCAGCAGGCCGAGAACGCCGTCGAGGCCTATAAATCCGCCAACAACATGGTGATGGCGGCGGGCAATCTGGTCAGCGACCAGGAGCTGACCGAGATCAACACACAGCTCTCGGCCGCGCAGAGCCGCACCGCGGCGCTGAAGGCGCAGGTCGACCAGCTGCGCCGGTCCGGCGGCGCGCCGGACGCGACCTCGGAAGCGATGCGCTCCTCGGTGATTTCGAGCCTGCGGGCGCAGGAGGCGACGCTTGTCGACCAGGTCTCGCAACTTGGCACGGAACTCGGGCCACGCCACCCCTCGATGATCGCGGCCCAGCAGCAGCTTCGCGACACGCGCGCGCTCATTGCGCGCGAACTCGCCCGCATCGCCGCCGCCGCCGAGACCGACTATGAGCGGGCGCTGGCCAATCAGCAGGCGCTGGAAGCCAAGGTCGCGGGCATGAAGAGCAAGTCGCTCGACACCGACCAGGCCTCGGTCAAGCTGCGCGAATTGCAGCGCGACCTCGAGGCGCTGCGCTCCGTCTACGCCACCTACCTTCAGCGGGCTCAGGAGACGCGCGAGCAGATCAATGTCGACAGCACCAATGCGCGCATCATCTCCGATGCCATGCCCGCCCTGAAGAAGAGCTGGCCGCCGCTGCCGCTGCTGCTCATCGGCGCGCTCTTCGGCGGGCTGGGGTTGGGCACCGGCATGGCGCTGATCGCGGAATATTCCTCGCCGACCGTGCTTTCCCGCGCGCAGATGGAATCGGCCATCGAGGCACCGGTGCTGGGCGTGCTGCCGGCGAAAACAGCGCGCCGCCGCTGGTGGCCTTTCGGCCGTTCAGCCGCGCCGGCCGGAGAGAAGACGGATGCGGTCGCGGGCTTGGCGCTGAGGCGTCTGTTCGCCGCCAGCAGGCGGCCGCCGAACTGGCCGCTGGTGCCGTCGATCCTGGTGACGTCGCCGCCGCAGGATGCCGCGCAACGAGGCCGGGTGGCGCGCCTGCTCGCCAATGCCGCCGCTGCCAGGGGCAGCCGTGTGCTGTTCATCGATAGCAATACCGGCAGCGGCAAGAAGGAGCCGCAACCCGGCCTGCTCGACGTGCTGCGCGGCGAATATGCCTTCGAGGCGCTGAGCCAGCGCACACCCGGCAGCAATGTCGCGGTTCTGGGCGGCGGCCGGCCAAAGGCTGGCGTCTCGGAGGCGCAGGGCGTCTATTTCACGCAGCATATGCTGGCGCAGGCCGGCCACAGTTTCGATCTCGTCGTCGTCGACGGCGGCGCGCTGGCCGACAATCTCAACGTCTCGCCGCTGGTCGCCATGGTCGACGAGATCGTGCTCGTCGCCACGCTGAACGCGACGCCGATGCACGACGTGACGGCGGCTTCGCAGGCCATTTCCGTCATGGGGCGGTTGCCGACCGCCGCCATGCTGGTCGACGAGGCAGCCTGACATGACCGCCAGCCGGCCTGCCGTCCGGGCCGCCACCCCGGCAGCCGGCTGGGGCGTTCCGGTTCCGGCGGCCGCCGGCAATTCCATGGACTGGGTGACCGGCTATGGCCTGGTCGCGGCGGTGGCGTTGCTGTTCGGCATTTCGGGCGGCATGCTGTGGCTGGTGGGTTACAATTATGACGGCCTGACCGGCAATCCGGCCACCAAGATCCATCCCTCCACCTATCTGCTCGTGCTGATGTTCGCCTGGCGCGCCTGCACGTTCGGCAACCCGATGGGTTACGTGGTGACCGTCGCCGACAGGCGGCCGGCCAGCGCGCTGCTGGCGGTCATGTCGATCGTGCTGCTTGTCGTCGTCATCGTCCGGCAGCGCCCCGGCATGGCCGGCATGATCGACACGTTCGTGACGCCGGCGCTGCTGGTGCTGATGCTGGCCGAGAACGACGAGAAGACATTCGCCCGCCTGCAAACGGTGGTACACGCGATCATGACGGCGAATGCGCTGCTGGCGCTGTTCGAGTTCGCGACCAAGACGCTGATCTTTCCGTATCGCCTCGACGGCGAGGTGTTCGCCAACGATCTGCGCTCGACAGCGCTTCAGGGGCATCCGCTCGTCAACGCCACCATCACCTCGATCTATGTGCTGGCGCTGCTCTCCGGCTCGAAATCGCTGTCGATGCCGCTGCGGCTTGGGCTGATCGGCCTGCAATGCGCGGCCCTCGTCGCCTTCGGCGGCCGCTCCGCCATGGTGCTGACGATCATGCTCGGCGGTTGCTATATCCTCATCCAGGGCCTGCGCACCTTGCGCATGGGGCGTGTCAATCTGCTTGGCGCCGCGCTCGGCTTCATCCTCGCCGCGCTGATACCGGTCGTCATCGTGCTCGCGGCCTCGTACGGCTTCTTCGACGCGTTGCTCGAGCGCTTCGTTTCGGATTCAGGCAGCGCCAATGCCCGCGTCGAGATGTTCGATCTGTTCCAGCACCTGGAACTGCGCGACCTGATCGTGGGGCCCGATATCGACCTGGTCGAGAGTATGCGCCGCATCAGCGGCCTCGAACAGGGCATCGAGAACCCGATCATCCGCATGGTTCTCTATCAGGGCGCTTTCTTCACCCTGTTGATGGTGTTCGGTTTCGCGCTGTTCACGCATGAGGTGGCACGCCGCTGCCATCCGGGAATATGGCTGCCGATGCTGGGCTGGCTGATGCTGCTCAACACCTCCGAGAGCCTGGCGTCGAAGACAACGCTGATGACCAAGTTCGTGGTGATCGCGCTGGCGCTGTACCCGGCGCGGGCGGTGGTGCGAGGGCGCCAGGCGACGCGGGCCTGAGATGATCACCAATTAGCCTGACAGAATCCCCGCGCTTCGTCATCCTAGGGCGAAGCAAGGAGCGAAGCGACGCGGCGCAGACCCTAGCATCCATGCCGGGACGTTGAAGCGCCGCAGCGGTGCAGAATGCTCACCATCCTGTGCCGCGAAAAAGCTCGAACCATTCCGGATTGGTCTTTTCGATCAAGTCGATCTTCCATTGGCGTGGCCAGCGCTTCAGCGACTTTTCGCGCTGGATAGCGTCAGTGATGTCGAAATATTCCTCGTACCAAACAAGACGTTGCACGCCGTAGCGGCCGGTGAAGCGTGCGCCTTGGCCAGACTTATGCTCAGGCATACGGCGCCCGAGGTCATTGGTGACGCCGATATAGATCGTGCCGCGCTTTTGGCTCGCTGTCATATAGACATATCCCGTCATGCGTGACTTTGACTCCCGTTGGTTCGGGTGGCTATTCTTGACCGTTGCATCCCTTGGTCGACGTCGCGGCATGGATGCTAGGGTCTGCGCCGCGTCGCTTCGCTCCTTGCTACGCCCTAGGATGACGAAGCGCGGGGGCTGCCGTCTACCGCGCCATCCTCAACCCAAGCGCCTCGACCATCGCCGGGT